>DATFIF010000079.1:0-6643 GCA_035270405.1 Paludibacteraceae bacterium
ACGATGTTATCATTAAGGAAGAAGATTGTGGTACATTGCGTGGTTTGATTGCTAGCGAATTGAAAAATAAAGAACAAGTAGTAGCTTCATTGTACGAACGCATCTTAGGACGTGTTTCTGTACATGATGTTTTCCATCCAACTACGGGTGAATTAATCGTAGCTGCTGGCGACGAAATAAAAGAAGCCGCTGCCAAAGTGATTCAAGAATCACCTATCGAGCGAGTTGAAATCCGCTCCGTATTAACGTGCGAATCACGCCATGGCGTTTGTGCTAAATGTTACGGACGTAACTTAGCTACAGGACGTATGGTTCACAGAGGCGAAGCTGTCGGAGTTATTGCGGCACAGTCTATTGGCGAGCCAGGTACTCAGTTGACTTTACGCACGTTCCACGTCGGTGGTGTGGCTTCAAATATCGCTGCAGAATCGAACATGATTGCACGTTACGATGGTATTTTGGAAATGGACGAATTACGTACAGTTGATGCAGTTGACGCTACAGGAAAAGCATATAAAATGGTTGTTAGCCGTCAAGCAGAATCGCGTATCGTTGATCCAAATACAAAAATTTCATTAACTAACCAAAATATCAATTACGGTTCAAAACTATTCTTCTCTAACGGTGATACCGTGAAAAAAGGAGATAAAATTTGCGAATGGGATCCATTTAATGCCGTAATTATTTCGGAAGTAGAAGGTAAAGTTGACTTCGAAAGTATGATTGAAAACGTAACCTTTAAAGTAGAATCTGACGAAGCTACAGGTTTACGTGAACGCATTATTATTGAGTCAAAAGATAAAACTAAATTACCATCAGCTAACATTGTAAACAAAGCTGGCGATATTTTAAGAAGTTACAATCTACCAGTAGGAGCTCACTTGGTAGTTGACGATAAAAAAGAGGTAAAAACGGGCGACTTATTAGTTAAAATTCCACGTGCCGTAGGTAGTTCTGGCGATATTACTGGTGGTTTGCCACGCGTAACAGAACTATTTGAAGCACGTAATCCATCAAATCCTGCTGTTGTAGCTGAAATTGATGGTGAAATTAGCTTCGGAAAAATCAAACGTGGTAACCGCGAAATCAGTATCACGTCTAAAACTGGCGAAGAGAAAAAATACATGGTTCCACTTTCAAAACAAATTTTAGTTCAAGAAAGTGACTATGTACGCGCAGGAACTCCACTTTCGGAAGGAGCAACCACGCCATCTGATATTTTAGCTATCAAAGGGCCTACCGCTGTTCAAGAATACATTGTAAACGAAGTGCAAGATGTATACCGTTTGCAAGGTGTGAAAATCAACGATAAACACTTTGAAGTGATTGTACGTCAAATGATGCGTAAAGTTGAAATCGCCGATCAAGGAGATACGCGTTTCTTGGAAAATCAAGTGGTAGATAAGATTGAATTCATGGAAGAAAACGATCGTATTTGGAGCAAAAAAGTGGTATTAGACGCTGGCGATTCAGCAAATCTAGTAGCTGGACAAATTGTAACAGCACGTAAATTACGTGACGAAAATAGTGCTCTTAAACGTCGTGATATGAAATTAGTAGAAGTTCGTGAAGCAATGCCAGCTACCTCGCGACAAATGTTGCAAGGTATTACGCGTGCAGCTCTACAAACGAAAAGTTTTATGTCGGCAGCTTCCTTCCAGGAAACAACCAAAGTGCTTAACGAGGCCGCTATCAATGCGAAAGTGGATAAACTCGAAGGTATGAAGGAAAATGTGATTGTTGGTTTAAGAATTCCAGCAGGTACGGGTTTACGTGAATACGATAAATTCGTTGTAGCATCGAAAGATGACTACGAACGCTCGCTAGATATCAATAAATCAATAACTGATATGGAAGAGATAACAGAAGAGATGAACTAATTCATACAAATATTTGCAATAATGGCCACTCACTACTGAGTGGCCATTATTATTTTAAAATACCGAGTAACTAAATGACAATAACCACTGTTTTTGAACAAAAAAGTGCTGACTATTTGGTAATTAAAATAATTTTATTACCTTTGCATATTGAATATTAAAACAGGTGTAGGGGACTCGAAAAGTCCCCTTCTTCGTACAATACACTTCAAGTTATGATTAATAAAGAGACTGTTAAACAATTAGTTAACGAAAAAATAGCGGATACAGATTATTTTTTGGTAGACGTAGTTGTGTCGCCAAGTAATGCCATCACCGTCGAAATTGATACACAAGATGGTGTCAATGTTGGCTTTTGTGCAGAACTAAGTCGCCATATTGAATCGCAACTCGACCGCGAAGTAGAAGATTACGAACTGGAAGTTGGTTCTGCTGGACTAACTTCACCTTTTAAAGTTGTGGAACAATACCTCAAAAATATTGGTAATGAAGTGGAAGTACTTACCAAAGATGGTAAAAAGATTTCAGGAGTGCTCACAGAAGTAGCAAGCGAAACGTTTACTTTGGAAATTGAAAAAATGGTGAAAAAAGAGGGCGCCAAACGCAAAGTCTTAGAAAATGAGACACTTCTTATAAATTTTGATTCTGTAAAATATACCAAATATATCATTAAGTTTAAATAATTATGGCTAAAACTGAAAATATCAATTTAGTTGACACCTTCGCGGAGTTTAAAGAGCTTAAAAACATCGACCGTTCTACCATGATTTCTATCTTGGAAGAGTCTTTTCGTAGTGTCCTCTCGAAAATGTTCGGCTCTGATGAGAACTATGACGTTATTATCAACCCTGACAAAGGCGACTGCGAAATTTTCCGCAGCCGTAAAGTTGTTGAAGACGAGGAGTTGAAAGATCCTAACTTGGAGATTTCGTTGACTGATGCAAAAAAAATTGAAGAAGATTATGAAATTGGCGAGGACGTAACAGACCAAGTAGATTTCTTAGCATTTGGCCGCCGTGCGGTTTTAAATCTGCGTCAAACACTCGCATCAAAAATTCTGGATATCCAAAAAGATGGTCTTTTTAGTCGTTACACCGATATGATTGGACAAATCGTTAATGGCGAGGTTTACCAAGTTTGGAAAAAAGAGATTCTTCTGTTGGACGACGAAGGTAACGAAATGTTATTGCCAAAAACAGAACAAATCCCAAGCGATTTCTACAGAAAAGGAGAAGTTGTTCGTGCAGTAGTCGATAAAGTGGAAAACAAAAACAATAATCCAAAAATCTACTTATCGCGCACCTCACCTCTATTCTTGGAACGCTTATTTGAACTCGAAGTACCTGAAATACATGACGGTTTGATTACCATCAAAAAAATTGCACGTATTCCTGGCGAAAGAGCTAAAATTGCTGTGGAATCATACGACGACCGCGTAGATCCAGTAGGCGCTTGTGTTGGTGTCAAAGGTTCTCGTATTCACGGCATTGTTCGCGAATTAAGAAACGAAAATATTGACGTTATCAATTACACCAATAATTTAGGTTTATTTGTAGCGCGCGCATTAAGCCCTGCCAAAATTACATCTATTGAATTTGACCACGACAACAAAAAAGCAAGTGTCTATTTGAAACCTGAAGAAGTTTCATTAGCCATTGGTAAAGGTGGTTCCAACATCAAACTAGCAACTATATTGACTGGTTACACCATTGACGTATATCGCGACGACCAAACTTTAGATAGTGAAGATATCTATTTAGATGAGTTTAGTGATGAAATAGAAAAATGGATTATTGATGCCTTAAAAGGTATTGGTTGTGACACAGCTAAAAGCGTATTGGCAATCACTCGCGAAGAGTTAATTCGTCGCACCGACCTTGAAGAGGAAACTGTCGATGATGTATTGAAAATTTTGCACGAAGAATTCGACGCAGAATAAGTATACACATAAGCTAGCTAGTGGTTTAGCACACTCTAACTAAGAGTAACATCTATCTTTTAAAAACATTTCAATTTCAAACTATGGCACGATTAGCACAGGTAATAAAAAAACTAAATATTGGACTTTCCACCGCGGTAGAGTTCCTCAATAAAAAAGGGGAACAGCTGGAAAACAACCCTAATACAAGACTGACTGACGAACAAGAAAGCCTGCTTGTTAAAGAGTTTAGTACCGCTGAAACCATAAAAATGGAAGCTGACCGCCAAAATCATCTACGCCAAGAACAGGAAAAAGAGAAGCTTGCTGAAGAAGTTCCTGCGCCTGTGGTAGAAAAAGTGGAAGAGATTAAAATTGAAATCGAACGTCCACACATCAAGCCGATAGCAAAAATCGACTTAGAAAGTGTGGGTAAACCTAAAGCAAAAAAAGAGGAACCAAAGCCTGAAAAAGAAGAAACTCCAATAAAACCAGAGCCGACTCCAAAAGCTGAACCGATTTTGGTGGAAAAACCTCAAGAAAAAATAGTGGAAACTCCTATTGTTAAGCCAGTAGTGAAAACAATTCAAGAGGAAAAACTAGCGACAGTCGAACCTGTAAGTGAAGAAAAAGATAAAGTATTCACTTTACGTAAAGTAGAAGTTGAGAATACAATCAAGATGGTAGGTAAAATAGACTTGGCTGCCATAAACAATACCACTCGCCCCGCTAAAAAGAGCAAAGAGGAAAAACGCAAAGAACGCATAGATAAAGAACGTACAGAGTTTCAAAAAAAGAAACCAACTGTAAAAACAGCTGGTGATGAAGATGCAAAACCGGTTCAAAAAAAATCTAATTCTCCTAAAGTTGTTCTAAAAGCAGATTTAGTTGCAGAAGAAGCGAAGAGAAAACGCAAACGTATTGGTGGTAATGAGCGCGTCGAAATCAATAAATCGGTTTATGCAAATAGCCCTAATACAAATACCGGTGGTGGCGCAGGTGGAAATAAAAAATTTGTAAAACGCTCACCACACGTAACAGCAGTCAAAGAAGAGGATGTTGCCAAACAGATAAAAGAGACTTTAGCACGTTTGACTCAAGGTAAAAAAGGCGGCGGTAAAAAAGCAGCGGAATATCGTAAAAATAGACGTGAAATGAACGTTCAACGTTTGCAAGAACAAGCTGATGCAGAACGTAAAGCAGAATCTATCTTACAACTAACAGAATTCGTAACAGCCAACGAATTGGCTACTATGATGAATGTGCAAGTAATACAAGTTATCCAAACTTGCTTAAATCTAGGTTTATTTGTTTCTATCAATCAACGTTTGGATGCTGAAACTATCAACATCGTAGCTGATGAGTTTGGGTTTAAAACTCAATTCATGAGTGATGATGTTGTCAATGCTATTACAGAAGAAGATGACAAAGAAGAAGATTTACAACCGCGTCCTCCAATTGTAACCGTCATGGGTCACGTTGACCACGGTAAAACATCGTTACTTGACTATATTCGTAAAGCCAATGTTATTGCTGGAGAAGCTGGCGGAATAACACAACACGTTGGTGCTTATAATGTTACGCTAGATGATGGTCGACACATTACATTTTTAGATACACCTGGTCACGAAGCGTTTACCGCTATGCGTGCTCGCGGTGCCAAAGTTACTGATATTGCCATCATCATTATTGCTGCCGACGATGGCGTGATGCCTCAAACAGTTGAAGCTATTAACCATGCTTCTGCAGCAGGTGTACCTATCGTTTTTGCTATCAATAAAGTGGATAAACCATCGGCTAATCCTGAGAAAATTAAAGAAGCTTTAGCTGGTATGAACTATTTAGTAGAAGCTTGGGGAGGTAAATACCAATCACAAGATGTATCATCAAAAACTGGAGCTGGTATCAAGGAATTGCTTGAAAAAGTATTGTTGGAAGCTGAATTACTAGAATTAAAAGCCAATCCAAACCGTAAAGCTGCTGGTTCAGTTATTGAATCAACATTGGATAAGGGTCGTGGTTATGTTTCTACTGTTTTAGTAAGCAATGGTACTTTACATGTGGGTGATATTATGTTAGCAGGTACTGCCCATGGTCGTATTAAAGCGATGTTCAACGAACGTAATCAACATATTAAAGAGGCTAAACCAGCAGAACCTGTGGTTATTTTAGGTTTAAATGGTGCCCCTCAAGCTGGCGACACATTCAATGTGTTTGACCAAGATCACGAAGCACGTGATATTGCAACCAGACGTGAACAATTAGCTCGCGAACAAGGATTACGCACTTCTAAACATTTAACACTCGAAGAGCTTGGACGTCGTCGCGCATTGGGCGATTTCCACGAATTAAATATCATTGTGAAAGGTGACGTGGATGGTTCCATCGAAGCTTTATCTGATGCTTTAATCAAAATGTCAACGGAAGAAATTCAAGTCAATGTGATTCACAAAGCTGTTGGACAAATTTCAGAATCTGATGTTATGCTAGCTGCGGCTTCTAATGCAATTATTATTGGTTTCCAAGTGCGTCCTTCAGTTGAAGCACGTAAAATTGCAGAACGTGAAGAGGTAGATATTCGTTTGTATTCTATTATTTATAATGCCATTGAAGAGCTGAAAGATGCTATGGAAGGCTTACTTTCTCCTGATATTAAAGAAGAAATTACCGCAACATTAGAAGTTCGCGAAGTATTCAACATCACCAAAGTGGGCAATGTCGCTGGTTGTATCGTGAAAGAAGGTAAAATTAAACGCCATAATAAAGTTAGACTTATTCGCGACGGTATCGTTGTTTTTACGGGTCAACTTGCCTCTTTAAAACGTATGAAAGACGACGTGAAAGA
>DATFIF010000080.1:0-4454 GCA_035270405.1 Paludibacteraceae bacterium
AACGAATCTTTAGCATCCACAGCCAATGTTAATTCCTTTGGATTCACGCTCAAACCTTTGGCTGGTATCTCTTTGTCAACTGTCCATTTAAGTTTAATATCCCAAATACGAAAGCCTCCTTTATCACCGGCAATCAAATAACCTCGCGTGACCGTAGGAGATGTGATTTTCAAGGTAACACTCGTCAACCCTGTAACTTCCTGACGAACAATAACATTTTCTGCATCTACATCAAGGGCAATACCACCTTTGAATTGTCCAGGAAAATTTTCTTTGATAAAGTAAACGTAACGTTCAGTAACTATTTTTGAATTAATCGCACCACTATTATCGCCTACTGTTAAAACAATCTCTTCAATAGGAAAACCAACATCCGGCAATTCAACCCAAGAATAAGGGTCTGACGAATATTTTTTAAGTTGAATATATTGCTCTGTTGTTTGAGCACTATGCGTATCTTTAATGAATGAGCCAGAGTACTCAAAGCCACGGCTATCAGCTAACATCCAATTCTGATACGTTTGATTTTTACCAGGGCATGTCACAATGTCTTCATTTGAAAGGAATGTGGAGTCTTTGTACGCATCAAATGCAGAAAGAGACATGCTCACAAGCAATAAGAAAGAAAATAGAAAAAATTTTTTCATGTTGATTTAAGTTTTAAAATATAAGTACAAAGTTAGTGTTTTTTATGAAAACACATCTGTTATTGTGTAAAAAAAAAATCTTGCATATTACTATTTATTTTATACCTTTGTGAAAAATAAAACATAGATTTATTATGAAAAAAATTTCTCTTCTTATCACCCTGTCAGCTATCTGCCTTAACCTATTAGCAGGCACTTACACACGGATTGGTATAAAACAAACCGATTGGTCTGGTGATTATATTGTGGTTTATGAGTTCAGCGCTACAAAAGGTTATGTCTTTAATTTGAATGACGTATCAGGCAATTTTCAAGAAGTAACCCTTTCAAACGGAAAAATTACCGCCAATGTAAGTGATTATCAGATTAAAGTTGCCAAAGAGAGTGCCAATGCTTACAGTTTGCACACCTCGCAAGGATACATGGGCGGTGAAGCCAAGAAAAATAAGATTGTCTATTCCTCTGGTGCTACAGAGTGTGCAATCACATACACTGCCGGTGCCACACAAGTGACTGCCAACTCTGGAACACTTTCATTTCTGTACAACCCACAGGACCCACGTTTCCGTTTCTATTATGACACAAGTAAAAAATGGGATGGCAAAGAACACATCCAATTTTATAAATTGGGAGACTTCGACGTAGTCGATTCGTCAAACGATTTGGCAACAAAATATGTGCAAGCCGATTTCTACGCACGTTATTCCGATTGGAACAACAACTTATTCTACTGCCAATTGCAACTAGCACAATCTGATTACGAAGAAGGTGTACCATACGTATGGCTAGGTATTCACACCAATAGTTTAACTTCGCTCGCAGGATCCTATTCTTCGAAAAGTCGCGACGACCAAGCTGGATACATTTTCACAAACAACTCTGCAGATACAGGTATCACATTTCCTAGCAGCGAAGGAGGCACAAACGGAAAAATCTCAGAGGCTACTTTAACACTTACCCCAACAAGTAAAGTAAACGATTCGCTGTACAATTTCCAAATAGAATTGCGACTAATCGATTCGAACAAAAAAGTTTGGACATTGAACAAAGAACTGCCTATTCACGCTTATTTCATTGATCGTGTTTTAGGAAACGAATTGGAAGACATGGATCCTGTTTGGCAAACGCTCATCGAGAAAGTAGGAACCAACCTAAACATTGTATCAGCTGCCCAACTAAATATTTATTCGGTCGATGGCACAATTTTAGGATTAGAAAACTTACGAATATACAATTTGACAGGACAAGACGTAACGTCCATGAATGGTAATTTACGTGGTGTTTATATTGTGGTCAGCGATAATAAAGTTGCAAAAATACAAGTGAAATAATTAGACCTTATTGGATAAAAAATGGCGGCTTTAAATATTTAAAGCCGCCATTTTTATTTATATTTCGAAGTTATACATCGTAAAATTTACGCAGCAGCCATTGAAAATGGCGTTCATACATCACTTTAGAAAGAAGTACGGAGAGTTTTTGCATCACATCTGGTGTCACCACATAACGAAATTTGGGATGTTTCGAAGCCACAATTCTCGCAATCTTTTTCGCTAAATAAATGGGTTTTGCTCCTTTCTGTTCATCATGCTCCACATGTTTGAGCACCCGACTAAAAGATGCTTGATAAGCTACATCGTCCCGCGTTAAAGTTGAAATAGAACGTCTGCTCGTAAATTCGGTATTAAAATCGCCAGGTTCTACTAACACCACTTTTATTCCAAACTGAGCAATCTCCAAGCTTAGAGCTTCGCTATATCCTTCGACGGCAAATTTAGAGGCGCTATAAAATCCTTGATAAGGAATTCCAAACACACCACCAATGGAACTAAGATTAATAATCAAACCTTGGCGCTGAGCACGCATCATAGGCAAAACTGCCGAACACACATTCACTACACCACCAAAGTTAGTATCCATTTGTATCGCAATTTCTTCAGGGGTAGCCAATTCCACGGCTCCACCAATTCCAATACCAGCATTATTGATAAGTACATCGATGCGTCCGTGATTTTCCATAATGGTAGCTATCGCGGCAGCTACTGAGATGCGATTGGTGACGTCCATTATTAGCATGTTAATAGAATCTACCAATTGAGATTTGCGGCTCGTACCGTAAACCACGTGACCTTGTGCAGCCAAATAGGTCGCTGTAGCCTTGCCAAATCCAGATGAAGCACCAGTTATTAAAATAATTTTCTGTTCCATAAATTGAGTTCTAAATAACTATTTTTATACCCTTAAAGACCTTCTTGCATTTCATCAAAAATACGCTGACGCACCTTATGATACCGACGATGAAATAAGATAGCTGATGTACCTAAACCAAAAATAAAAGCCGCCCAGACACCAACTGCACCAAAACCACAAACAAACGCCAGAAAGTATCCGAGTGGTATATTGATACAAATATAAGCAATAAATGCATATAACATCGTAATTTTCACATCTGTCAATCCACGTAAAATTCCTGCACCAACGGCTTGCATACCATCGGCAAGTTGAAAAATACCTGCCATCACTAGCACTTGCGAAGCAATAACAATAACCTCCGGATCAGAAGAAAAAGCTTGAGCAATCTGTAGGCGAAAAACAATCAACAGTGTTCCCATAATCGCATTGGCCACTAAACATAAATGTATCGATGCCATTGCAGCCATTTTCAGAGCTTCGATATTTCGAGCTCCCAATTGATGACTCACACGAATAGTAGTTGCCGAACCGATGCCCATCACAACCATAAATGCTAAATTAGACATATTATTAGCAATTTGATGACCTGCCAAAGGAGCTGCACCTAACCACCCTATCATCACGCCTGAAAAAGCAAAAGCCGTTACTTCCAATAAAATATGTGCTGCAATCGGCAATCCCATCGCTAATAACTGCTTTAAACGTACCCAACTGAATAAGGACCACTGAAATGCTTTACAATAACTCCACCATTCAGACTTCAAGCGTAACCAAAGAAAATAAATCAGTGGCATAGAAATGCGCGCTATCAATGTGGCAATACCAGCACCAAGCACACCTAATTCGGGAAATCCATACTTACCAAAAATAAGCAAATAATTAAACAACACATTGATAAGATTAGAAATAATGGTAATCCACATAGCCACTTTTGTATTACCTAATCCTTCCAAAAACTGTTTGATAGCGAAAAAATACATGTGTGGAATTAAACTCACTACCAAAACTAAAAAATAAGGAATGGCCAATTCCACCACTTCATCTACCTGCCCCATATTATCCATAAAAAAGGAGGTTAAATAAAGCAAACTACTAATAAGAATAGCAGCTATTGTGGCTAATAGAATAGAATTTTGAAATAATTCAACAATAGTCTGTTTTTCTTCACGCACATAAGCTTGACCAATAATGGGAGTTGCGCCCAACAAAATCCCTATTGAAAACACGTAACCAATGGCGAAAACAGCCGATGCAAAAGAGACCGCAGCTAATTCTACCGTACCTAAACGACCCACCATGAATGTATCGACCAACTGCACAACAGCACCACCAACCTGTGAAAACACGATAGGCAGTGCAACTTTTAAATTGCGTTTATAAAAAGGAATATAGGCTTTTATCGATACCATTTTTAATCAAATAACAAATTAGAAAAACGCTCCGAAGTCCTACTTCAAAGCGTTTTGAATAGATATTCAAAGAACTATGAGCGTTAAATTTTTTTCAAATTATGACCCATACGCTCTTTTTTAGTTTTCATATAAAAGGCGTTATACTTATTTGGTTCAACTTCAAGAGGAATATTTTCGACCACCTCTAAGCCATATGCCTCCA
>DATFIF010000081.1:0-3718 GCA_035270405.1 Paludibacteraceae bacterium
CCAAACATTTCTTCTACGAAATGGCGATAGTCAGTTAATCGTTGTTGAAATTCTTGAGCTCGCTGTTTAGTCGTATTCAATTGGAAATATTCTCCTGAAATATCAATATTATCCTTTTTTTGTAATTTATGTCTGTTTACGGTATCTAAGGCAATTTCGTATCCATCGGCCATTTGCATCATGTCACGTTTGCAGGTGCGAATAAAAGTGATAATACTATCACTTTTAGCTCGTACAACTTTAGATTTTTCTAACCATTCACCTACTTTCTCTGGGTTTTGTTGATACAAATAGTCAAGATCACTATATAAGCCCTCATTTTGTGTTTCACGCGTTTCTGTATTGGTCAACAAACTATTGTTAACCATTATAAAACCATTTAAGATATCTGCAGATACATTTAGAGCTAACATAGCTGTTAACACCAAATACATCATACCAATCATTTTTTGTCTCGGGGTTTCCGGACAGTTTGCAGCACCACTCATCTAATTATCCTTTATTTAATAGTTAGTTACAAGTAAAGAGTTTAACACACAAGTGTTAACCGTTGATTGCATTCAGCATGTTACCGTAAATAGCATTCAGATCAACTACTTTTTGGGCTAATTTTCCTGTTTCGTCTTTATATTTTTCAACATCTACAGCACTTACAGACATGGCTTTTTGTACTTTATCAATATCATTTGCCACTGCATGTATTTTAACTGTTTGTTCTTCTACTGCATCTGTTTGAGCTTGAATATTTTTCAAATGTATTTCATACACTGAGTTAATGGCGCCCAAATTTTTGTTGATATTTTCAGCTTTTTCCACATACACTTTCGTGTTGGCTTGAACAGTAGTCATATTATCTGTAATGCCATTGTAAGAAGCAAGTAGAGCATTAGAAGCCACGTCAAGATTTTGTTGTTTCGTTGCAAATTGTGATGCAGCAGTAGAGGCTGTTTCTATATTTTTTGCAAACGTATCAGTTAACCCTGCGACTTTAGAGATTCCAGCAATTTGGTTAGCTGCCTCACTGATATTTTTCAATCCTTCTGACATAGCTTTGACATCTGAATCGTTTAACGGATTTACAGTTGCTGTGACAGCACCTGTAACCCCTGCAGAGCTAGAACTACCGACGCCGGCTCCTAAATAATTTGTGAGTGGATCTCTCTCTTTTTCTAGTAATGCTGGAAAAACATGATCCCAATGTAAGTCTGGATGAGGATCATCCAATATACCTAATGAGAAAAGAATAGCTTCGGTAAACATACCGACTGTAAGCATTTCACTAGCAAAAGGCCAGTGCAAAATTTTAAATAAAGCACCAATAATTACAATGGCTGCACCTAATGAGTAAACACTTCCAACGATTTTTTTTCCTTGAGGGCTGAAGTACCACTTCAAAAACCCAGTACGTTCTTTTGCCATAAAACTAATTTTTAAATTTTGTGTGAATTATTTGATTTAAGATTTAAGTTAGGTGTTATTATTCGCCAATGTAACTTCTTACACAACGAAAACCAATTGTCGAACTACGTTTAGTTTGATATTCAAAATCACTAACACCACATTGTAAGTAAGCTCCAACATCTTTCCAAGAACCTCCGCGAATGACTTTACGTTTCAGAATTTTAGGATCTACCATTTTTGATTTATAATCATAACTTGGATTCATATCGTGTGTAAACGTAGGAGCTGTTTGGTCGTAAGTGGTTGCAGTCCATTCAGATACATTACCTGCCATGTCAAAAAGTCCATAATCATTAGGATCGAACGAAGCTGTTTGGGCAGGGATTAAATAGCCATCTTCGGTGTAGTTACCACGCATTGGTTTAAAGTTAGCCATAAAGCAACCTTTATTGTCGTGAATATATGGACCACCCCAAGGATATTGTGCGGCATTGCGGCCACCACGGGCTGCATATTCCCACTCAGCTTCTGTTGGTAAACGATAATCTTGTGTTTTTGGAAGTCCTGGTACCGACTCGTACAACATAGTACGCCAATGACAGAAAGCTTGTGCTTGATCCCAAGATATGCCAACTACAGGATATCTACCATTACTAGGGTGAGAAAAGTAATTTTGCATGGCAGGTTCATTGAAACTGTATGTAAATTCTCTCATCCAACACATCGTGTCAGGATAGATATTGATAATTTTTCTTGAAATAAGGTCACTACGATGGCGAAGACGTTTTGTAATGACTGTATCAACAATAGCACCATTTCTCATGAAGGCACTGTCGATACGAATTTTAGCGTTTGCACCATAGCTTGCCGTGTAAGGGTTGAATTCATTTCCTGGAAGAGCTGCTTGATCGTAGTTAATCCATTCGTAAGAGTAATTCATAATGTGTGAATTAATCTGTTTGCCTTTTGTTTTTTCCAAGCCTGAGAAAAAAAGTTGGTTGATGGCATTGTATTTTGCCTCTGTTAAATCGTCGCCTTCTTTCCATTTAACACCCCACGGAATTTTGGTTTTCCAATTCAAAATGGTATCTAATTCTTCTTCGCCATATACTTTTTGTGTTATATAGTATTTGGCAGCCTCAGTTTCATCGTCCATTTGACGAAGAAATTCCAAGGTTAGAGAATCACGTACCCAATTTACAAATTGGCGATATTCACCATTCGTAATCTCGGTTTCGTCCATCCAAAAAGCATCAACAGAAACAGTTTTTTGTTTTTGTTGCATGGTCCATGTAGCCGACTGGTCATTCGGTCCCATGTTGAATGAGCCACGAGGGATAAATACCATCCCATAAGGAGTCGTTTCAGGTTTCGATTTGCCATATACGCCAACTAAAAAACCTTTTGGTTTTGAACAGCTTGACATTACAATGGCTGCGGTAAAGATGAAGAACAACAGTTTTTTCATATCTCTCTCAATTATAGAATTCTTACACTTTTATATTTTTTATTCTTTTTGTCGAAAGCTAAACTAAACTCATATCCCACACAAATCTCGTGTGAGCCGTGACTGACGGTGATAATTTGCGTTACGGGTAAATCGTAAGAGTAACCAATTGTTAAGCCGTTTAACACTTTTATGCCGAGTAAAAACGATACGGCATCTAATCTACCAGATAAACCTCCCCAATATTTATCTTTATAATCTAATAATAGCGATACGTTTGGGTTCCAACTTACAAAATCTGTAACGACCAACGTCGATGATTTAAGTTGGTAGTCGGGATTTTTCAATCTGAAATTATAACCTCCAGCAACAGTAAAAAGTCGCTTTGTGAAAAATTCGCCGACGTCTCCTAACTCAATTGTACTTTCTGGTATATGTAACATCGACATGCCTGCATACCAAGTCTGTGTTGAGTAATAAATTCCTAATCCAAAATCAAATCCCATGCCTGAAACTGATGTTTTCGGAATGGCTGGGTCTTGAGCAGGATTGAAGTAATCACTCTCGACAAGATGTACACTATCTCCTTTAAATACAATATTTGAAAAACCAAAATTTGTTCCAATGCTCAATTTTCCTTTACCCAGACGAAATTTATATGCATATTGCGCCATAAATTGCTGATTAGAAAAAATACCAAATGCATCACTTACAAACTGAATACCTCCGCCATGTTCCGTTTTTCCAATTTTAAATGGTGCGTGAACTGAAAATAGAGTTGTGCGCGGAGCATTGGTAATGCTAATCCATTGCAAACGTTGTAGTCCAAATATTTGTATCATCTGCTGTTCGCCAACAGCAGCAGGATTC
>DATFIF010000082.1:0-2312 GCA_035270405.1 Paludibacteraceae bacterium
ACATATGGTAGCCGATAATTGCCGGCTTTCGTGCCAACTTGATACTTTGGTGCTTTTAACGAACCGAAGTGCTAAATTGATACGAAAGTGCTGTAAATCCGGCAACTACGGCTACCATTTTTCGTTGTACGACATAGTAAAACCGAACCAAACAAAATGAAAGTCAGAGAAGAAAAGTTAAGAACAATTATAGAATGGTCGGAGAAAAACGAAGATGTAAGAGTTCTTCTTCTGACAAGTTCACTTGTAAATCCTTTAGCACTTGTTGACGAATTTAGTGATTTAGACATTGAATTTGTTTTTGAGGATAATACAAATTACATTTCAGACAAAAGCTGGACGCTTAAATTCGGAAATCCAATTGCTATGATTGAAGAAGACGAAAGTTGTTTTAACCATAAACACGCAATGAAAATGCTACTTTATGAAGACGGTGTGAAAGTAGATTTTAAACTTTACAGCAAATCAAAATTTATAAAGGAAACGCAAGAGAAAGAATTACCAGAAGATTGGGATATTGGTTATAAAATTTTAATTGATAAAGATGGTATTACAAAGCAAATGCTGAAACCAACTTATCAAATTTCCATTATCAAAAAACCGTCTGAAAAAGAGTTTCAAAATCTAATAAACGATTTTTGGTGGGACACAACTTACGTGGCAAAGTGTCTTGTGAGAGATGAAATATTCTATGCGAAATTTATGTCGGAAACCGTTATTCGCACAGAATATTTAATTCCTTTAATTGAATGGCACATTGCAAGTGAACACAATTGGAACATAACGACCAATAAATATGGACGACTTTTCAAAAAGTATCTTAACCAGGAAATGTGGGCTAAAACAGAACAAACATTTTCAGGGAGCGATATAAAGGAAAATTGGACTGCTCTATTTTCAATGACTGATTTAGTTTCAGAAATAGGAACTGAATTGTCAAAAAAATTAGAGTACAAATACCCGGATAAATTAGAAAATGACATACGAAAATATTTAGCTGGACTAAAACCCAAAACATAACTACGTCGTACAACATCGTATTGGCAATAGGCGGGCTGAACGGCTTCGTATCAACGGAAGTGCAAAATTCAACTTCTGTTCTTCGATTAAAGTTCAGTGCTAAAAATCCCGCCCATCGCCAATACGCGGCACGTTAGCGGTAATTTTACCAAACAAAATGTTGAACATAAAAAATATAACCCGATGAAGCTAAAAGTAACTGTCCAAAATATATAAACTCAAACTTTTTCTATATTAGCCCTCAAATAAACCGAGCAGTAAAAAATAAAAGTTATTTTTACAACTGCTATGGAAAAGAAGAAAAATGTTACATCAAAAATCAAGGCTGAAATAGTTTTATCCTTGTTGCGTGGAGAAGATATTGAGCTTATTAGCCGTAAATACGGCGTAACTCTGTCAGACATCAATCATTGGCGTGATCAATTTATCGAGAGTGGTATTGAAGGGTTTAAGCGTAAACCGGACGATTCAAAGCTGAGTGCTGCCGAGCGTAAGATCGGGCAATTGCAGATGGAGCTTGAACTCACAAAAAAAAAGAACGAATTAACAGCAAAGCTAAAAAGGAAATGATCTCCATGCTGATAAAGGAACGCTATTCATTAACCGGCAAGCCGTATCCAAAACGTTTGATATTCAAAGTTGTTGGTTACAGCAGTAGCACTTGGTATGAAAACCCTACTCTCAAAAAAGGCAAGCGAGGAAGGAAACCTAAGCATACTGATAAAGAAGTTCTACTAGAGATAAAAAATGAAATAAAGAACAGCAAGTTCAATTCAGAAGGCTATATGAAAGTAAAGAAGCGCATGGAAAGAAACTTAAGCTCACTTATAGTGGGCAAAGCACGTGTTAATCGTATCATGCGCGAGAATAACCTGCTTAGCCCCAACAGGAGGGCCCGCAAAGCTAGCAAGCGTGAACATGACGGTACCATTATCACCGATTCACCTAATTCAATGTGGGCTACCGATGGAAAAAAGTTTTGGATTGATGGATTGGGATGGCATTGGTTTTTTGGTGTGATCGATCACTTTAACGATGAAATTATCTCGTGGCATATTGCAAAGAAAGGGAACCGTTTTGCCGCCATGGAGCCTATTAGAGCTGCTGTTCGAAAGACTTTCGGTTCAACGCAAAAGGATGTTTGCAAAGAGATGAATCTACAATTAAGAAGCGACCATGGGTCACAATATGACTCGGCTGATTTTATGAATGAAATGAAGTTCCTGGGAATAGAGATGTCCAAAGCGTTTGTGCGTTCACCCCAGTGTAACGGGATAATAGAGCGGTTTCAC
>DATFIF010000083.1:0-6551 GCA_035270405.1 Paludibacteraceae bacterium
GGCACCTAAAATAAGAACCACAAAACCACCAATTAACAAACTTACAAATAACCACATAATTATAAACTATTTCAAATAAAAAAAACTGGGCGATAAACCATCTATTATTTCAACTCTTTCACCGCTCTTTGTACGGTCACATCAAAACTATTGAGATAAGGAAAAAAACCTTCATCGCCTAACATGGTACGCACAATATAAGATTTCAATTGACGTGTAATAATATCTTTAGAAACCTCTTTATTGGCAACACTTCCTTTTACTCCTTTGGCTGAGGCATACAACTCAAATTGTGCACCTAAATTTTGCGTGTCAAGGTAGTTGGACAGACTCTTCCAATCTTTATACAGCGCTAATTTTGAGCGCTCCTTATCGGTAAAACGCAACGCATATTGATACATATAACCTTTATTAGCCAACGTGTTGAAATAGGGCGAAAATCCAATCGTATCACGAGCAACAAATACATCGGGCATAATGCCACCGCCACCATACACGGTGCGTCCTCCGACCGTTGTATAAGCAATGGTATCGGTTTGTTGAATACTATCTTGAGAAAAGAATTCGCCATGTAAATAGCGATTTAAAATATCACTTTCGTAATCGCTGCTATTTCCACGTTCATAAGGTTTTTGAATACAGCGTCCCGAAGGTGTGTAATAACGAGCTACTGTTAGAC
This sequence comes from Paludibacteraceae bacterium, assembly GCA_035270405.1. GTDB lineage: Bacteria > Bacteroidota > Bacteroidia > Bacteroidales > Paludibacteraceae > W0P28-013. The sequence continues at coordinate 680 of DATFIF010000083.1, forward strand.
GAACCGCTGAGCCATCAGAAAAATCAACTTGTTGCTGCACCAATCCTTTGCCAAATGAACGACGACCAATGATGATACCGCGATCATTATCTTGAATAGCACCCGCAAAAATTTCACTTGCCGAACCTGAAAATTCATCAATCAAAACAGCCATTTTCATAGTTTGACAACTACCATTGCCATTCGCATAGGAATTAGTACGCGCATAGGCTTTGCCTTGTACATATACAATTAAATCGCCTTTTCTCAAAAATTCATTCAGCATATTCACTGCTGCCTCGAGGTAGCCACCAGAATTTCCACGCAAATCAATAATGACTTTTTTGGCTTTTGATTGTTGCAACTTAGCAATCGCCGTTAAAAATTCAGTGTAGGTATTGGCACCAAATTTGTTCACTGATATGTAACCAACATCAGAGGTAATCATATAACTCACATCAATACTATGAACAGGAATATCGCCCCGCACAATCTCAAAATACAACTTTGTAGGCGAATTTTGGCGCACAACGCCTAACTTCACAACCGAATTCTTAGTTCCACGCAGGCGCTTCATCACCTTTTCGTTAGTAATGGTGGGACCCACAAAAAGTGTATCATTAACTTCTACAATGCGGTCACCATCTTGCAAGCCAGCTCTTTCAGAAGGTCCACCTGAAATCACATCAACCACATAAATCGTATCATTTTGTAAATTGAATTGCACGCCAATTCCACTAAAACTGCCACCCAACTCTTCATTCACCGCTTGCAAATCGGCAGCAGGAATATAGGCAGAGTGAGGATCAAGTTGTTTTAAAATCATCGGAATAATAGCTTCGGCTAAACTATCAGTTGGAACAGAATCGACATACACATTATCGATAATTCGAATCAAATCGGAAATTTTATCATTCGACGATATCGCAACGCTGCTGTTTGTCACACCAGCCACAAAACTTTTATTACGTGTCGCAAAAAAATTGCCAATCAGCACACCCACGATTAACACAAGAGAAATAACAAAGGGAAATATATTTTTTTTCATCTCAAACTAGAATTAAATTAAAAAACAACTGTTAATCTTCTATTAAAAGAACCTCAATGCCTGCACGTTTTAACAAATTAAGACCATCCATGATGCGATAATCTTCACCATAAACAACCCGTTTGATGCCTGACTGAATAATCAATTTGGCACATTCGATACAAGGCGATGCGGTAACATACAACGTGGCGCCTTGACTACTATTGCTCGAACGTGCCACTTTTGTAATCGCATTTGCTTCAGCATGAAGAACATACGGTTTTGACATATTGTTTTCATCCTCACAATTATTTTCAAATCCAGAAGGCGTACCATTGAAACCATCGGATATAATCATTTGATCTTTAACTAACAAAGCTCCGACTTGACGGCGTTTACAATAAGAGTTTTCCGCCCAAATACGTGCCATACGCATATACCGACGATCTAACAAGAGTTGTTTTTCCATGATTATCACAAATTTTGTTGCAAAAATACGGTTATTTTAGTGATTTAGGGCAACTTTCCCTAAAAAATATTTGTCGTAATCTGCTTTATAACCTATTTTTCATTATTTAAAGAATAATAAAAAACCGAGTGAATCAAAAACAACAACACCTATCGTAACATTGAAGCCTTGATAAACAACACGTTAAAAAAATATTAGAAAATTTTATAAGAATGTTTGCACGATTCAAAAAAACACTCTATCTTTGCACTCGCAAAATAAAGGTATGTTTTCTTTTTTGCACTTTGGCCCATTCGTCTATCGGTTAGGACGCCAGGTTTTCATCCTGGAAAGAGCGGTTCGACTCCGCTATGGGCTACCAAACTTTAACGTATAAATTTGTTCTATAATGGCAAATCACAAATCAGCAATCAAAAGAATTCGTCAAATCGAAAAACGTCGTCTAAACAATAGATATTACGCTCGTACTACTCGTAATGCAGTGCGTAAATTGCGTGTAACTACTGACAAAACGGAAGCGGTAGATTTGTTTAAAAAAGCATCAGCCATGTTGGATAAATTAGCTAAACGCAACATTATCCACAAAAATAAAGCTGGTAACTTAAAATCAAAGTTAGCTTTGCACGTGAATAAATTGGCTTAATTAGCATTTTATTAAAAATAAAAAGAAAGGCTCTTCCTTATTGGAAGAGCCTTTCTTTTGTTATATCTTTACGGTCAAAATTTACCATTATGAAAGAGCCGCGAATGAATCTAAAAGCGTGGGCCGAAGAAGATAAGCCTCGCGAAAAATTGATGCAAAAAGGATTAGCAGCCTTGACCGATGCCGAACTGCTCGCCATACTTTTGCGTACAGGCACACGCGAAGAGACTGTGGTAGAACTTTCGCGACGCATACTGAACAGTGTATCGAATAATTTAGATGAACTGGGAAAACTGACTGTAAATGAGCTACAAAAAGGATTTAAAGGCATCGGACAAACAAAAGCCATCACACTGATAGCTGCGTTAGAACTCGGACGTAGACGTAAATTGGCACAATCTTTAGAGCGCTTACAAATACATGAAAGTCGCGACATTTTCAACTATTTCGAACCTATTTTAAGCGATTTACCACACGAAGAGTTCTGGATTTTACTACTGAATCGCAGTAATAAAATCATCAACAGTATGTGTGTGAGCAAAGGAGGCGTTTCGGGAACGGTAGTGGATGTAAAAATAATCATGCGAAATGCGTTGGAACAATTAGCCTCTGGATTAGTCATTTGTCATAATCATCCGTCGGGGAATAAAACCGCAAGCGACAAAGATCGTGCTATCACCAAAACTCTTAAAGAAGCCTCGAAATTAATGGATATTCAACTCCTTGATCACATCATCATCGCTGGAAAAACCTATTGTAGTTTTGCCGACGACGGTATATTATAATTGCTATGAAACAAAAACGCATTGCTGTAAAAATTGGGAGTAACGTGCTGACTTCCAAAGATGGAACGTTAGATATTATGCGTATCTCTGCTTTGGTGGACCAATTAGCCACGTTGCACAAATCAGGAATTCAGCTCGTTGTCATATCGTCAGGCGCAGTAGCTTCAGGGCGAAGCGAATTACATATCAACAAGAAATTGGACAGTGTGGAGCAGCGACAACTTTTTTCAGCAGTCGGACAAGCCAAGCTTATCAATCGCTATTACGAACTTTTTCGCGAACACAACTTGGTAGTCGGACAAGTGCTCACCACGAAAGAAGATTTTGGAACACGTCGCCACTATTTGAACCAACGAAATTGTATGCGTGTGATGCTCGAGAATAGTGTCATACCCATTGTAAATGAGAATGATACCGTTTCTGTTTCAGAACTTATGTTTACGGATAACGATGAACTTTCGGGCACCATCGCTTCGATGATGGATGTGCAAACGTTGATTATTTTGAGTAATATTGACGGAATTTATGATGGATCACCTGATGATAAAAATTCCAAGATTATTCGAACTATTTCAAAAGAGGTTGACATTTCAAACTATATTCAAACATCAAAATCGTCTTTCGGACGCGGTGGAATGCTTACAAAAACTACTATTGCTCGAAAAATTGCAGAAGAAGGAATTGAAGTGATTATCGCCAACGGAACAAAAAATAATATTTTAATCGACTTGATAAATCAACCAGAGACAACAATCTGCACACGTTTTATTCCATCGAAAACGAGCGTTTCAAGTATAAAAAAATGGATTGCTCACTCTGAAGGATTTGCAAAAGGTGCTATTCATATCAATGCAAACGCCGAAAAAATGCTTTGTGGAAGTCAAGCCGTAAGTTTGCTGCCAATAGGCGTAGAAAGTATCGACGGAGATTTTGAGAAAGACGATATTGTACAAATTATTGGAGTGAAAAATAAAATTTTAGGCGTAGGAAAAGTACAAGTTGATAGTTCAAAAGCGCGTACCCTCATCGGACAAAAAAAGCAAAAACCACTTATTCATTACGATTATTTGTATCTGGAATGACGCATCGTATTACTACGATTTCTTTTTAGAAGTAAATATAACCTGTTTTCTGACAAAAAAGATAATGATAAAAACCAAAACCATCGCTATCATTTTTGAGAACATATAGTGTAGTCCAATAAAATGGGTAAACACCCATAAAAAGAGCACATTCAACAATAATCCACCTGCACCAATACCTGTGAAAATAAGAAATTCTAACGGCTTGTTTTTCACTCGCGTTTGATTAAAAACCCACGTAGAACTGACTAAATAATTGACAACTCCCGCAGATAATGAGGCAAATACCGACGACCACAAATAGTAAAAATGTGCCCATTCTGTAAGAATATACATCAAGCATAATTCTAACAAAAACGCGAAAGAACCCACCAAAACATTACGAAAAAACTGTAAAGCGGTACTATTTGCAGTTTCAATAAACAATTTATCTATTTTTTTTCCCATAATAAACAGCGTATCGGTACACAATCACCGATTAGTTTAAAATCTCAAAACTATAAGGCGGCAATGTTAGTTGAATCTTTCCATCATCTAATCTCTTGAATGTATGATTGAACGTTGAAGTTAATGATTTTGAGTTCAGTAAATTAACTGCGCAATCAATCACAAAACTTTGTTCTTGAGGAGAATTATTCAGTACGACAATAACTTCTTTTTCAAAATATTTACGGGCATAAACCCACGTTGAATCAGTCACTTCCAAATTCAAGAAATCGCCATAAATCAAGGCTAAATTAGTACTTCTCAAATAGTTAAGTTGTTTCACTTGATCAAACAACCGTTGTTCACGATTGTTCCAGTCATCAAAACGCATCATACGGCGAGAATCGGGATCATTCGCACCAGTCATGCCAATTTCATCGCCATAATAAATAACTGGAACGCCTGGAATAGTGAGATTAAAAGCATGAAAAACCGCTAATTTATCATACGCCGTACTATCGGTAATGCCAATTTCGCGTGTCCAAGCAACTGCTTTTGCATCTTCACCGACTTTCAAATCGCCCGACGCCATCGCCATAAATCGTGGTTTATCGTGATTGCCGCTGATGTAACCCATCAAATTATGAACACCATAAACTTTCAAACTACTCCGTAAAATATTACTCACACGTGTAAGCGTTCCGCCACTGACGCCATTGAAAGCCGAAGTAGCTTCGTCATACACATTAAAATCAAATTGTCCATCGAGCATGCCACTATTAACATAACTTGCCATCAATTCGGGACTTCCATACGATTCTCCAATTTGGTAAAAACTTCCATTTGGATCATATTCCTTCAATTTATAGGTCAATCGACGCCAATATTCTTCGTTCACGTGCTTACACGCATCGTGGCGAAAACCATCAATATTGAATTCCGACATCCAAAATAGCGCCGAGTCAACCATCATATTAACGACCTTAGGATTTCCAAAATCTAGCGACGGCATAAACGTATCAAACCACGTGGTAAGCCTTTGTTCGTCCCATAACTCTGTATTCATGCGACCATCTGGCAAATAAAGCGGTGTGGCATATTCAGGGTAATTTTTATATAGCGGATGATCTTTATGAACATGATTGGCAACATAATCCAACAACACATTGATGTCGCGATGATGCGCTTCTGCGACAAGTGTTTTCAATTCGTCATTCGTACCAAAACGAAAATCAACTTTTGATGAAGAAATTGGCCAATAGCCATGATAACCAGCAAATTTTGTTTTGCCAACTTTGGAATAACCAAAAGGCTCAATCGGATTTTGGTTCAACGGAGAAACCCACAACGTATTAACGCCTAAATTAGTAAAATAACCATCTGTAATCGCCTGTTGTAAACCAGCCAAATCACCTCCTTGATAATCCGCTTGTGGTTTTACATCGGCACGATTCAGCGGAT
>DATFIF010000084.1:0-3038 GCA_035270405.1 Paludibacteraceae bacterium
AGGCACTGGACTTATTAAATTAGCTATCAGCGAAAATACATTAGTGATTTCGGCACAAGATATTGACTTTTCAACTTCTGCAAAAGAAACGATGGCGTGTCAATACCAAGGCGAAGCGATTAATATTGGTTTTAAAGCTCCATTTTTAGTTGATATTTTAAATAATATCAACAGCGGTGACGTCACTATCGAATTAGCCGATCCATCACGTGCTGGCATTATTCTTCCATTTGAAAACGAAACTGACGAAGATTTGTTAATGCTGTTGATGCCTATGCTAATAACCGAATAAAGAGGCCTATGCCGACCATCATTAATCACATACAATCTGAACTGAAGGATTTTTATCCTGAAGGGGAAGTGAAAGCTTTCACACGATTGCTGCTCGAGAAAGTGGCCGGCTGGACTTTGACCGACATACTCACACACGATGATTTAGAATTGTCGGATGAGCAAACTTTATTCATTCATCAAGCGGTAGAACGTCTCAAAGAGCACGAGCCTATTCAATATATTTTAGGAGAGACCGAATTTAATGGCATGCGCTTCTGGGTTGATAACCGCGTGCTTATTCCACGTCCCGAAACCGAAGAGTTGATTGAATGGATTACCGAAGTTTGTCAACATCCAAATCCGTCGATATTGGATATTGGTACAGGAAGTGGTTGTATCGCCATTGCACTTGCCAATAAATTTCGCAAAGCAAAAATCACAGGCTTTGATATTTCGTTAGATGCGCTACATGCGGCAAACGAAAATGCAGAATTAAACAATGTGCTCATTGGTTTTTTTCACGTCAATATTCTAAAAATAGTTCATTGGGAAGATTCGTTCGATGTGATTGTGAGCAATCCACCATATGTTTTAAACAGTGAGCGAGCAATGATGGAAGAGAATGTATTGGCGCACGAACCAGAAATAGCACTCTTTGTAACCGACGACGATCCACTCATCTTTTACCGCCACATTGGACAATTCGCCCTTCAACATCTCAAAAAAGAGGGACAACTCTTCTTGGAAATCAATCAAGCCTTAGGCAAAGAGACGGTACGTTTACTGAAAGAAATCGGATTTAAAACGGTAGAGTTACGCAAAGATTTATCTGGCAAAAATCGGATGATTCGTGCGATGCTAACGGGCACACAATAAATCAATCGTCATGCATTTAAATGAAGCACTACAAAAAGCAGCCTCTTATTGTGCATTATCAGAAAAATGCGAATATGAAGTTCGAGAAAAACTTCGGGCTTGGGATGTTTCGGACAGTGTCATAGAAGAGGTGATTTGCAAACTCTATCGTGACGATTTTATAAACAACTCCCGTTTTTGTAGCTACTACACACGCGATAAATTCAGATTTAATCGGTGGGGAAAAGTGAAAATACAGATGATGCTTCGCAGTAAGCAGCTACCAGATGAGGAGATTCAACAAGCGTTAGCACACATCGACGATACCGAATATGAGGAGACGTTATTCAACTTACTGCAAGGGAAACTAAAAAACTTAACGTACAAATGCGACTACGAAAAGCAAGGAAAATTGGTTCGGTTTGCACAAAGTCGAGGATTTGAATACGCAGTAATTAGTCAGGTTATCAAACGCTTAAAATAAAAAAAGGAGATGCACTACAGTGTATCTCCTTTTTTTAAAATCCTATAAATTACAAAATCACTTTAGCAACTTTACGTCCCGAACGCACTAACAAAACCTGATTCGTTGGAAGTCCAACGATATGCGTTTCGATGCTTTCAGCGGATGTAGCGTAAACCTTTTGTCCCATCACATTATAAACAGCTACTTTTTGTCCTACTTCCGTTGGAACAATAATCTGTCCATTGCGTACATAGACGCCAAGAGAAGATTCAACCATATCAATAGCGGTTTGTTCATTCACAATGGCATAGGGTTTTCCAAATTCATCATACGCATTTATCGGAATTTCTGTCCACGTATGCACATGGCGATTAGTAGCTTCATCGGTTACATCGTAAGTAACAGTATATAAATTGTCGCGCGCCCAAACAATCTGTACTGAACCGCTTTTCAAAAAAGATTGCACATCGTTATCGCATTTGTGGATAATCAAGGAGCTTTGATTTTTGATGCCAAGTCCGCCCACTTTATTATCGCCAATAGTTGACGTGTAGGTGCCTACAAAACTCTTTTCAGTGGTAGGATAAATATCAAACGTATAAAATGCGCCTGTTCCACCAACAATAATCCAATCATTAGTAGAAGTTTCATACTCCATGTCAAAGTCGGAATAAACTTGAACATAAAAACTTTTCAGATACGAACCGCTTTGTGGATAATACAAAGCGTGACCTTTTACAATATCAAACTCCTGTGTCAAATCGAGCGTGCAGTCGTCCTCGTCAGCGCCTTCGCCAGTGGTTGCGACAGTAAGTGACAAAAAACAGAGCTGTCCCGTATCTTTCGGTTTTGTTCCAAAGTCAGCTTTAGTTCCCACAGTAAAAGTGACACTTTTTGTATGACCCGACCAAGAAGCTTCAGCCACGTCTTGAACCATCGTTCCGTTAGTTGCCGTCAATGTCGCCAATTGCTGCTGACCTTGGTACGACAAATTAAACACAATCGATGTGATATGAGCTGTGTCGGTTGTAGAAATTGTAAGTGTTCCTTTGGAGTAAATACGCAAATCAAACGACGTGGTATTGTAAGCAGGATTAGTATAGCCAGATCCTTTATCCGATACAATGGCAAGTCCTTTATCTGTAATGGATGTCGCACTATAATCTGACACGTTAAGAATAACCGTTCGCGCCATCGTAAATGTGGTAACACACAAGACAGCAAGTAGTAAGTAAAATTTCTTCATAACTATATTTTTAACAAGTCGTTTTTAAAAAAATATCGGAGTATCAATCTCACAAAGATATAAAAAAAAAGCGATATACAATTAGAACTTAGTTGAGTGTCTGTATAAAAAAAACACTACGAACGTTCGTAGTGTTTTTTTTATAGTAAATAGAGTGTCGTGATTACAAAACAACTTTAGCTGTTTTATTACCAGCAC
>DATFIF010000085.1:0-4194 GCA_035270405.1 Paludibacteraceae bacterium
AATACGTACTTCGCCACTCGTACGAATCAATAAATCGGGATCTGGAATTTTTGCTGTATTCAAATGCTGAGTAATGATATCTTCTGTAATTTGTTCTGGAAAAAGGGTTCCTAATTTTACTTTAGAGGCGATTTGACGCATCGCATCCGCCATTTCCCAACGCGATGAATAACTCAGGGCTAACACAAGTTTTAAACCTGTGTTTTTGGATGTATCTGCTATGCAGCCTTGTAATTTGGTAAAAGCAGTGGCAGGCATACTCTTCAAGTCACCAATCGCCAATAAACGAATGTTATTCGCATGAAACGTAGGAGTTTCCTTCTCAATATTTTCAACCAAAAGCTCCATTAAGGCATCCACTTCTTGTTTGGGACGATTCCAATTTTCTTTCGAAAACGTGTAAAGTGTTAAATAGTCGAGCCCAATTTCGGTAGCAGCTTCAGTGACTTTACGAACAGACACCACGCCATTTTGATGACCAATAAGGCGATTAAGCCCACGCTCTTTCGCCCAACGACCATTGCCATCCATAATAATGGCGACATGTTTTGGCAATGCTGTTTTGTCTATTTGCTCTTTAAAATTCATTTTTTTCGCCTATTCATACTATGATTACGACAAGGTGCACATATTTCTAGAAAATCGAACGATAAGAAAATCCCAAAAGTCGAAAACCAATCTTTATTATTAAAAACACCTTTATTGAGGCGATAAGGGTCGTTTACGTTGTCAAAATTATCAACTAATAATTTGTGCATTGTCCATGAAGCGCCCACATTCCAACGACCGGCAAATTTATATTTTACTCCAAAACCAAAAGGCACATTCATACCAAACAAACCAGCTTGAAAATTATAAACTGTAGCACCCAAACCAAAAAATAGATACGGCGTAAAATTAGAGGCATTTTCTTGATATTTTTTGGCTCCATAATTCCAAAAATTAAATGTGTAAAGTACACTCATATCAACAAAATCAACCGTTTGCATAACGTCATTAATGGCTTGTATACCAACCCATCCACCCGTAACGTCTAATCCCAACTCATGATGACCGTCAAACTTATACTTACCAAATGCACCAAATGATGGTCCTAAATTATTAAACAATGTAGGATTAACATCGCCCAAGTAAAAAGCGCCGCCACCTTGCAAGCCTGCTTCCATGTAATAAGTGTATTGTTCACGGTTTTTTTGAGCCGATGCACTTACCGTAATCAACAGGAAAAAAGCCAGAAACGTTCTCTGAAAAATTTTATTCAACATCATATGTATTACCATCGCAAAAGTAGAACGTATTTCTGTTTAAAAAATTGCAACAAATATACTTCTTTTTGTTGAATTTCAGCACTAAACAGTCAAAATAAGGAGTCGTTTTAACAAAAAATGGTAAATTTACAAACTCTTTATTTACCCACTTATGATTTCAAGTGATTCTGCTCTTTCTCTACTTGTTCGCGAGATTTACTTTGAGTAACAATATACACTCCCAGAAAAACGAGTAACGCTGATAAAATTTTATGCCAACCGAACGTATCCATATTAAAAACAAACACAATAAACGCCGCCACAATTGGCTGTAAATAGTTGTACATGCTTAGCGTAGTTGGGCGTAATGATTTTTGAGCAATGGGAATAAGCAAATAGGTAAAAAAGGTTGCTCCAACAACAATATAAGCTAATTTCAAATAAACCATGGCTGGAGTTGTAGTAAAGTTAAAAGTCGTTATGTGACGCCAGTAAATAGTTGTGCCAACAATAGTGGCAAACAAAAACATCCATTTCATTAGTGTAATGGGCGAATAACGCATAATTAAATCGCGAAATAGTGTCAAATAGAGGGCGAATCCAAAGGAGCTTGAAAGTAATAAAAGAATTCCAATCGAACTTCCATCACCAACAGCGTTTTTGGCACCTGACAGAATTAACAATAACGCGCCTGAGAGACCAACCAAAACTCCTAGAACTTTGCGTCCTGTAATTGGCTCTTTTAGAAACAAAGCAGCAAAAAGCATCGTTACAATAGGCGTTATTGTAAGAATAATGCCTGTGTCCACAACAGATGAGCGAGAAAGTCCTTCGAGAAACGCAAATTGATTAATCACAATCCCAAACATAGAAGCTGCAAACATGAGGAGTAAATCTTTATAAGGAACTGGCTCTTTCTTGACAAACAAAGACACACACCAAAAAAGAATGGTAGCACCACTCACTCTGAAAAGTGTCATCATCTGAGCATCTACAAAGAGTGGCAAAATGGTTTTTGTCAATGGCAAATTCACTCCAAAAATTAAGCTGGCAGTAAAAATGGCTATATGACCCTGTGACTTTTTAGTAAGATTCATTTGTTTGGCATACAAAACTCTTTATTGAGTTTCAAAACCTTCACAAAGGTACATCTTTTTTTGTTACCTTTGTGGCGTTTTACACTCATAATCAAACTAAAAGCAAACGAAATCATGGCATTTTTAGAAATAAAAAACGTTAGTAAACAATATGCGAATCATTTGGCGCTTGATAATGTGTCTCTAGATGTTGAAAAACAGCGCGTTTATGGACTTTTAGGACCAAATGGTGCTGGAAAAACAACACTTATTCGTATTATCAACAACATTACAGCACCCGATAGTGGAGAGGTTTTACTCAATGGACAACCTCTCAATCAAAGAGATACTTCACGTATTGGGTACTTACCAGAAGAGCGAGGATTATATAAAAAAATGAAAGTGGGAGAACAAGCTCTTTACTTGTCGCAATTAAAAGGTTTGTCAAAGGCAGACGCTTTGAAAAAACTAAAATATTGGTTCGAAAAGTTTGAAATAGAAAATTGGTGGGACAAAAAAGTAGAAGAGTTATCGAAAGGAATGGCGCAAAAAGTACAATTTATCACAACCGTTTTGCACGAACCAGACCTCCTTATTTTTGATGAACCATTTAGCGGTTTTGATCCCGTGAATACTGATTTATTGAAACGAGAAATTTTAGAGTTAAGAGACAAAGGAGCTACTATTATCTTTTCAACTCACAATATGGAATCCGTAGAAGCTATTTGCGACGATATTGCTTTAATAAACCACTCGCGTGTGGTCTTACAAGGTAATGTCGCTAAAATTCAACAACAATTCAAAGCGCATATTTTCAGTACCATTATTCGTACACAAGAGGTCGTAAAAAATGATTTATTCGATATTATCGAACATACAACAATAGGTTCTCAAACCCATTTACGACTTAAAACTACGCTTGAATCGAATGCGCTTTTACAAATTCTCATTGCAAATTATGAGGTCAAGTCATTCAACGAAGAGTTGCCAAGTATGCACGAAATTTTTATAAAAACCGTCACGTAAAAGAGTTAATTCGTAAAAAAAGAGCCGTTTAAAACGGCTCTTTTTTTTGTTCTTTCAAAAACTTAATATCATCGGCTGGCGTCAAAACCGCCTCTCCTTTTCTGTAATAATAGATAATGCCGCAGTCGGAACAAACTTTCCAACGTTTGTAAGGCGGTAAATCTTTGTAGTTATTTTCAATTGAATCCCAAACCTCTTTGATTATTTCATCAATTTTCAAACGCATAGATGCCACACACTCCAAATTACGAGCAGTGCTGCTTTGAAATACCTTTTGGCTATTTCTATACTCCTTAAAAATATCAAAATGTACCTTAAGTTTTGCTACAGAAGGATTTTGAAGCGGCGCACCACTATTGCGTAAACGCTCATTTTCACCTTCTATGATATTTTTTCCCCACTCGGTAATAGCTTGCTCATTGGTCAAATCAGGAACTGTAAAATCATCTGGATCAAGCTTGTAAAAACGCTTATAATCTTTTTTAATTTCATTACGTAACACCGTTAAATTCAACACTTGAATAAAGTGAGAAATATACAAACGTGCATTTTTAACAATTTGTTGGTATTTCCGATTTGCTGAAACTTGACTATCAAATGTTTGATTATATTGTTGAATCAAATTCAAAAATAAAGGATATTGAGTTTTGGCCTCATTCAATAATTTGAACGAAATAGGCAAATCTGCCATAGATAAGCGCTCAAGCTCAATTACTTTTTCGAGCGAACGCAAACGCGCTTGGTCGGTGTTGGGTAGTCGTCTGTAAGGCATAAGATATAGGGTTATTAAGGTTGTTAAAGTTACCAAGTAGCTAATCGATACGACCCATTAGCTGTTTAGCCAA
>DATFIF010000086.1:0-8786 GCA_035270405.1 Paludibacteraceae bacterium
TGAGTCGCCTTCGATAACGCTAATCCAGTCGCCAGTTTCTACGACGGCAGCATTTCTGGCACGGTTTTTCTGTTTTTCCATTTCTGTATGGAAATCTTCCAAGTTCAATGTTAAACCGTTCTCTTTGAGTATGAGTTCTGTGAGGTCGAGTGGAAAACCGTATGTGTCATATAAGGTAAACACATCAACTCCTGAAATTTCAGTGTGTTTAGCTTTTTTTGCTTCTTCCATCACTTTATCCAACAATCGGATGCCTGTTTCTAACGTATGTAAAAATGAGTCCTCTTCCTCTTTGATAACTTTCTCGATAAGTGATTGTTGTGCGATTAATTCTGGATAGGCACTTCCCATATTATCGATTAAAGTGGGAATTAATTTGTACATAAATGCGCTCCGTTGGTTCATAAAAGTATAACCATAACGCACGGCGCGGCGTAAAATACGACGAATAACATAACCTGCTTTTGCGTTGCCAGGAAGCTGTCCATCAGTAATAGCAAATGCGATGGTGCGAATGTGGTCGGCAACCACGCGCATAGCAATGTCAACTTTTGTGTCGGCACCATAGTGACAATCACAAATTTCGCCCACTGTTTTTAAAAGTGGTTGAAAAACGTCTGTGTCGTAATTGGATGTTTTACCTTGTACAGCCACGCATAAACGTTCAAAACCCATACCGGTATCAATTACTTTATTTGGAAGCGGCACTAACGAACCGTCTGATTTGCGGTTGTATTGCATAAATACGTTATTCCAAATTTCAATTACTTGTGGATGATCCGCATTTACCAATGTTTTTCCGTCTATTTTTGAACGTTCGCTTTCTGGACGCAAGTCGATATGAATCTCAGAACACGGACCGCAAGGACCTGTGTCGCCCATCTCCCAGAAATTATCGTGTTTATTGCCGTTGATAATGCAGCTTGGATCGATGAGTTTTTCCCAAATTTTAGCCGCTTCTTCATCGCGAGAAAGTCCTTCCGCCTCGTAACCTTCAAAAATGGTGACGTACAACCGATTTTTATCTAACTTTAACACTTCCGTCAGATATTCCCAAGCCCAATTGATAGCTTCTTCCTTAAAATAGTCGCCAAATGACCAGTTTCCTAACATCTCGAACATCGTATGATGGTAAGTATCGTGACCGACTTCTTCTAAATCATTATGTTTTCCACTTACACGCAAACATTTTTGGGAGTCTGCAATGCGTGGATATATAATAGGGTCATTACCTAAAATGATGTTTTTAAATTGATTCATTCCTGCATTTGTGAACATCAAGGTTGGATCATCTTTAATAACCATCGGTGCTGAATGTACGATGTGGTGCCCTTTTGAAGCGAAAAAATCGAGAAACGATTGGCGAATCTCTTTTGACGTCATCATAATTTTATAGAGTTTAGTTGTTAAAAACGCGTGTGTAAAATTCAGAAAATAAAGATTTTAGTTTTACTTTTGGAGGTCAGTTTTAGTGAATGTCCTTATTTTCCTTAAATCAGGCGCAAATTTAATGAAAATTTATTACTTTTGCAGTTCCCGTCCGAAATTAATTTTTGTGAGGGGATATTCATTGTCTATGGCACGTAAAATAAAGTTTCATTTTAACCCCGAAACGCTTTCTTATGAGAAGGTTCAGACTACGGTATTCGGAGTTCTGAAAACAGTAGGCTTGCATCTGTTGACAAGTCTATTTTCAGGTGCCATCTTTTTCTTTATTTTTATTTGGTTAGTTGAGTCGCCAGAAGAGAAGCGACTGTCGTCTGAAAATGCTCGCATGAAGGTTCAGTATAAAGTGATGGAACGACGCATGAGCGATTTGCAAGGTATTCTTAACGATCTTCAACAGCGCGATGATAATTTGTACCGTGTCGTGTTTCAAGCCGACCCAATTCCTTATGAAGTACGACGAAGTAGTATGGGTAATAAAAATCGGTACGAGGAATTTTCCGATATGTCGAATGCTCGTCTGTTGAGCGAAACGGCTCAGCATATTGACGATCTTTCTAAACAAACTTACATTCAGTCGCAATCGTACGATGAGTTGGTAAAATTGGCCAAAGAAAATAAATTACGATTGGAACATATACCTGCTATACAACCAATTTTGAATAAGGAGTTACGCCGTGTGGCTTCAGGTTTTGGTATTCGTATAGATCCTATTTATCGTCGACCTAAAATGCATCAAGGAATGGATTTTACAGCGCCCATTGGTACGGATATTTTTTCTACAGGTAATGGTCTCGTTGTGCAAGCCGGTTGGCAGCAAGGTTATGGTAATGCTGTAAAAATAAATCATGGATTTGGCTATGAAACGCTTTATGGTCACATGCATAAAGTGAATGTGCGAAAAGGACAACGCGTGAATCGTGGAGATGTGATAGGAAAAGTTGGAAATACCGGTAAATCTACAGGACCTCACTTGCATTACGAGGTTCGTTATCAAGGAAAACCTGTGAATCCACAAAATTATTACTTCCTCGATTTATCGCCCGAACAATATGATGAAATGGTACAGTTGTCGCAGAATGCTGGTCAAGTGTTTGATTAAAACCCTATAACCCCCAATATGAACACGTTTATTAATCTCACTCAGGCAGAAGAAGATGAAATGATTCAAAAAGAGTTTCAAGCTCTTTTGCATGATTATGCGGGCACTGCTCACCCACAAAAGGTAGAAATAATTACGCGCGCATTTGAGTTTGCCAACAAAGCTCATAAAGGGACTAAACGACGTTCTGGCGAACCTTATATCATGCATCCATTGTCGGTTGCACGTATTGTGGTAAAAGAAATTGGGTTGGGTTCTACTTCTATTTGTTCAGCCTTGTTGCATGATGTAGTTGAAGACACTGATTATACGACAGAAGATATTCAAGAACTTTTTGGTCCTAAAATTGCGTCAATTGTCCACGGTTTAACTAAAATCTCAGGTGGTATATTCGGTGATAAGGCATCAGAACAGGCAGAAAATTTCCGTCGATTAATTTTTACTATTCCTGAAGATATTCGTGTTATTTTGATTAAAATGGCCGATCGTTTGCACAATATGCGTACGTTGGGTTCAATGCCTCCAGCCAAACAGCTCAAAATTACTGGCGAAACACAATATATTTATGCTCCTTTAGCACAACGGTTGGGTTTTTTTCTTGTTAAAACCGAGCTTGAAAATTTAAGTTTTAAGTATGAACAACCTTCTGTTTATCATAAACTTGAAGAACAAATTAAGGAGGTAACTCCAGAGTTGGAAAAATCTTTCCAAGATTTTATTAAGCCGATTAAAACACTCTTAGATTCTTACAATTACGATTATGAAATTACGAGTCGCATAAAATCGCCATACTCGGTATTCCATAAAATGCAGACTAAGCGTATCTCTTTTGATGAAGTGTACGATTTGTTGGCTGTTCGTATTATTCTCAAACCTAAGTCAGATGAAAATGAAAAAGCAAATTGCTGGGTAGCTTATTCGGCTCTTACGTCTATTTACAAAGCGCATCCCGACCGTACACGTGACTGGATCAATACGCCTAAGGCCAATGGTTACGAGGCATTACACGTTACTTTGATGGGACCTTCTGGTAATTGGATAGAAGTTCAAATTCGAAGTGAGCGCATGAATGAAATTGCCGAGCATGGTTTGGCTGCGCATTGGAAATATAAAACAGGTTCGGAGGATCAATCGGATTTGGATTTGTGGCTCAAATCTTTGAAAGAGATGCTCGATACGGCTGATTATGCTAATGCGGTCGATTTTATGGATACGTTTCAGCTCAATTTGTATTCTACCGAAATTTATGTTTTTACGCCACTGGGTGATATTAAAAAAATGCCTGCAAAGTCTACGGCGTTAGATTTTGCTTTTGCACTTCATACCGATATTGGAACGCATTGTATTGGCGCTAAAGTGGATCACAAGTTAGTGCCGCTCAGCTACGAATTGAAAAGTGGCGACCAAGTAGAGATTTTAACCTCTAGAACTCAAAAACCACAGCCTGAATGGATTGATGTAGTGACTACGGCTAAAGCCAAAAGCCAGTTGAAAAATCTTTTCAAAAAAGAGTATAAAGCGATACAAAAACGTGGTCAACAAATGATTGAAGATCGGTTAGTCACCATTAATCAACCACTCAATAATGCAACTCTTCAACATATTATAGAATTTTACAAGTTAAATAATGTATTGGAACTCTATGCTTCAGCCGCCAAAGAACGTTTGGATTTATCAAAAATAGAATCCGTTATTTTTAAAGAAAAAGCCCAAAGCAGATGGGTGAAAATGTGGAAGTTAAATTTTGGAAGTCCTTTTAGTCAGAAAACAGTTAAAAAAATAGAACCATCCAAAACTGATGCGACGCCTAGCAAACAAAAAGCGATACATTTGACTGATGCGGATGTTGGTAGCACTTATAAAATTGCTGAATGCTGTCAGCCAATTCCAGGCGATCCTGTACTAGGTTTTTTAGAAGATTCTGGAATTGTCATCGTTCACAAATTAGATTGTCCGACGGCTCAGAAATTAAAAAGTAGTTATGGAAATAAAATTCTTACTGCTAATTGGGCAACGCACAAGGTTTTGTCGTTTTTGACGACCATCGAAATTACTGGTCTGGATGAACCCGGCATGTTGCGTAAAATTGCCAAAGTAATCACAGAAGATTACAACATTAATATCAAAAGTATTCATTTAGACTCTAAAGATGGGGTTTTCAATGGCCAATTAGCAATTTATGTCTATAGCACAGAAGATATTAACCTCTTATGTATGAATTTATTGAAAATAGCTTCTGTTAAATCTGTGAAGCGTATTTCATAACTTTTCAGCTCGAAATATTCGAACAACGTGTATAAAAAACCCGATTGGAATGGATTCATTTCAATCGGGTTTTTTATAGTTATAGCACTTTTTTCTTCTTGTACATTCCTCTTATTTATGTATCTTTGCATCATTGTTTCTATTTTATTTCAAACTTATGGAACTTAAAATCATCAATAAATCGAACCATGTGCTGCCTGCGTATGCCACAGAATTATCAGCAGGAATGGATTTGCGTGCTAACTTGTCTGAATCTATCGTACTGAAACCTTTGGAGCGTAAATTAATCCCTACAGGTTTGTATATTGAATTACCACAAGGTTACGAAGCACAAATTCGTCCACGTAGCGGCTTGGCTATCAAAAAAGGAGTTACCATATTGAATTCGCCTGGCACGATTGATGCAGATTATCGTGGTGAAATTTGTGCGATTGTAGTCAATCTTTCAACAGACGATTTCGTCATAGAAGATGGCGAACGTATTTGTCAAATGGTGATTGCAAAACATGAACAAGCCGTTTTAGTTGAGGTCAACGAATTGTCTGATACCGAGCGTGGAGCTGGAGGTTTTGGACATACAGGGAAAAAATAACCACTTGAACGAGTCATAAAATCTATCAGTATACGTCTAATTGTCAATAGGTGAAAAAATCAGTAATCATAGCATTCTTTTTTGTTATCGCTTGTGGTGCGCTTTCTGCGCAGTCACTCGATTCGCTATTTCTTGCTGCGATTGATAAGGAGCAACTCGTTGATACAACCAAACAACAAGCGTTTGATTATTACTTTTTCGAAGGCGTAAAATTTACTCAACACAATCAACTGGATTCGGCTTTTATCTGTTTTCAAATGTGTCGTTCTATCGACGATAAAAATGCGGCTGTCTATTTTGAATTATCTAAAATCTTACAATTCAAAAAAGAGCCAGATCGTGCAGTGGTGTATTTGCAAGCTGCTATTGACTTAGCTCCTGAAAATGTACACTATCGTGAAGTTCAATTGGCTTATTTTGTCACTCAAAAACGGTTTCAAAAGGCGATTGATGGCTATTTAGAATTATTGAAACGTAAACCGTCTAGCGAAACGTATTTGTATAATTTGTATGAATTGTACGGAGCCACTAAACAGCCCAAAAAGCAGATAAAAACGCTCCATCAGATTGAAGCATTGAATGGGGTGAATGAAGATATTACGTTTGAAAAAATTCGTTTATTACTCGATCTGAAACGACTAAAAGCTGCCGAAGCAGAAATTCAAAAATTGATTCAAAAATTCCCTCGTGAATCGTTATATGCTGTTTTATTAGGTGATTTTTATAGAGAAACGGGAAAAGAGAAGAAGGGTGTTGCTTGTTATCGACAAGTGCTCGATAACGACTCTACCGATGGCTATGCGTTGACAGCAATGGCTACGTACTATTCGACTCAAAATCAACCAGAAAAAGCAAATGCTTTAATGATAAAAGCTTTGAATGATAAGCGTTTACCTGTTGAAATTAAATTAAAATGGGCAAGGTCTTATATCATCGAATTGTCACAAAATGAAGCCGACGAACAGATATCAACTCTTTTTTCGATTCTGTTTACACTTTATCCTTATGAGAAAGAGTTGCTGAAATTGCACGTTGATTATCTAATTCATAAACAGGAAACAGCTTCAGCCATCATACAACAGCGTCAATTATTAGATATCGATCCGATGAATGAGGATGAATGGCAAATTTTGATGAATTTAGAATCCGATCCTTATGTGGCCGAAAATAGTCTTAAAGTGACAAACGACGCTTTAGTTTATTTCCCACTCTCGCCTAATTGGTATTATCAGAAAGCTGTGGCTCACGTTAATTTAGAACAGTTTGATGCGGCATATGTGACCATTGACTCAGCATTGACCTTTGTTGGAGATATTGACAAGCGTATTAAAGGATTTTTTTTAGCGTTAAAAGCGGATATCTTGAGTGATCAAAAAAACTATAAATTGGCACTTGATTGTTACGAGCAATCGTTAGAGTTTGATCCCGCTAATGCCATGACGCAGAATAATTACGCCTATTTTTTGGCTTTAAGTAATGGCGATTTGCGAAAAGCAGAACGGTTGAGTAGTGAAGCGGTAAAATCCAATCCGAAAAGTGCTACTTTTTTGGACACTTACGCTTGGGTCTTATTTATGCGTGGCGATTATAAATCCGCCAAATTTTATCAAGAACGTGCCATTAATCTAGAATCAAGTCCGATTCTTTTAGAACATTATGGCGATATTTTATTTGCGTTAGGCGATAGTGAAGCTGCTCTTAAATTGTGGAAAGAATCTCTTGAATTAGGAAATCCTTCGCCAGTTTTAAAGCAAAAAATAGAGCTGAAGCAGTATATTTCCGAACAATTTATAATAGAATAAGATGAAGAACATAAAATTACATAGTGCTGTTTTGCTACTTTTATTGGTGGCTCTGATGCCATCTTGCAAGAGCAAACAAACTGCCAAGCTCTCGTCTGAAACACTATTAAACTATACGGTCACTCAGGTGTTACAGCAGCAACCTCAATTTCAAACTATTAACATTTCTAAAATGGATGTAGTTGCTGTTTACGGAACGCAACAATTATCGTTTCGCGCCACTATCAAAGCTGCAACCGATAGTTTATTGGTTTTTTCCGTTCAACCATTGTTAGGCGTGGAGATGTTTCGCGTAGAGTTTACGCCAACTAGTTTTCTTATTGTCGATAAATGGAATCGCAAATACACAGAAAACAGTTACGAATTTTTACGTTATAAACTAGGCGTTGATTTTAACTTTACAATCCTTCAAGCACTACTATTTAATCAACTTTTTGTGTTGGATGGAACTGTTTCACCTCAACAATTTGTTGTAGAAATGGAGCCCGAAGAGCCTATTACTTTAGTGCATTTAGGTAAAAATATCATTCAACGTTTTGAGTTAGTTGATAAACAATTGTCTGTTGCTAAAGCAGAATTAATTGCCGAAAAAGGCCGTTTAACTTGTACTTATTCAGATCATCGCCTACAAAACGGTGTGCGTTTTCCCATGGCGATAAATTTTTCTATGCAGATAGCAGGGAAAAATGGAACAATCACTTCTCAAGTGAGTCGATTGGATTTTAATCAACCTTTTGAATATACGTCTATTAATTTGGAACGTTACGAAAAAGTGGCGTTTTCGAACATAATACCTTAGCTATTTTATGAAACAATTTTTGTCACTTTTACTGATATCTCTCTGTTTGCTACAACCTGTTTGTTCTCAATCTATTGCAGAATTGGAAGCAAGGAAGAAGCAAGCACTCGAAAATTTAGCACAAACAAATAAGTTGCTCAACGAAACTCAGAAGTCGAAACAGGGTAGCGTTAATAAAATTAATTTGATTAAACGCAACATCAATGACCGTAAAACAGTGATTAACTCACTCAATGGTCAAATTTCTGTTATGGAGAAAAGTATCGAGGAGTTGCGAACTGAAAAGCAACAACTCGAAACTCGCTTGCACTATTTAAAGTCAGATTATGAGAAACTGATACGCGAGACTTACGCCCGTCGTAATCATTTTTCGCCATTACTATTTATCATATCATCCGATAATGCGGGACAGGCTTATCGTCGATTCCGTTATTTACAAGAATATAGTAGTTACCGTAAAAATCAAGCGATAGAGATTCAAAAAGTGACTCAACAAATCGCACTAAAAGAGCAAACTCTTAGCAGTGACTTAGACAGTAAAGAGCGTGTGGTGACAGAAAAAGAACGGGAAGCAAAAAAACTAGAGAGTGATCGTCAGCAAGAGAATTCGATGTTGACTCAGTTGCAAAAAAAAGAACGAAAACTCAAAGATCAACAGAAAAAGCAGCAACGTCAAGCTGATGAATTGAATAATAAAATTCAGAAGTTAATTGCTGATGAAATTCGCAAAGAAGATGAACGGCGCAAAAAAGCGGCGAGTGAAGCGGCTAAAGAGAGTGG
>DATFIF010000087.1:0-5134 GCA_035270405.1 Paludibacteraceae bacterium
ATAATTTAAGAGTTAAAATTAAAATCTATAACCAATATTCAAGAAGAAATTGGTGCCCCAAGCGTAATAATATTTCGCTGGATATTTTTGAACGTTACTTGATACAAAAATATCAGTGTCTTGTTGACCTGGAGTTGCAGATACGCGATTCACTGTAGGAATACGTCCTGTTTGGTAACCGCCTGTTTTCATTCCTGTATTGTTAGTGATATTGCTTATACTCAAATTGATATTAAGTGCTCTGCCACCTTTCAAATAAAGCATTTTACCGATAGAAACATCAACCATGAAACGTTCGTAAATATTTTTAGATACCAACGACTCTTGAGCTGTCATTACGTTTTTAATTTCCTCAGTATATACCAATTTTGGAGTTGAGCCATCAGCACGAGTACCAGTCATAAGTCCTTGTGAATAACGTGAAGGAGATATTCCTAAATAGTTTTTGTCAAAGTAACTTACAGAGATATCAGCAAACCACATTTTTGGGTGGAAATAATTCAATTTTAAATTCGCTGCCAATTGTGGACCAGAAGCTACTTTAAGATTTTTAATCAAGACATTGTCTTTTAATTCAAGACTTTCACCATCTAATTTCATACCATTTTCAGCACTTTCAATACCTTGTGAGTTGTCAGTATAATGCGAATCGTTCAATGCGAATAGAGCCGACAAGGTGAAACTACTATTAAGTTTAACAGATGCACCTAATTCAGCACCTTGGTAAACTTTGTCTACTCCAATCATCACCTGATTGATAAATGTACGGTATTCGTCGTTGTAATAACCGTTTGTTTCAATACCGTCTAACGAACGTGTGCGATATAACGACAAGCGAGCACGAACTCGTGGATAAGTTACGATATACGATAAATCATACGACAATAATTTTTCAGAAGTTCCGTAGTAATCAAGAAGTGCATTACCTGTATTTTGGTATAACACATTTACCGAACGGTCAGAAATACGTTGAGATATGTAAAATGAACTTGCTAAAGGCGCACGAGTTTCAGCCAATACGTTAGCTGTTAAACGGTTATTTCCATTAAAAATGTAAGTAACACCAGCTTTAATCGAAGGATCGATAAATGAGTGATTGACACCAGCACCTTTAGAGATAACTTTCACAGGTTCGCCAGCACGCATGCTCAATAATTTACTTAAATAGACTGCACGACCATTTTCCATATAACCATAACGGTTGAACAAGCTATAAGTAGCTTTCAAGCCGTAGTAGAATTGCCAATGGTTAAAATTCCAATCGTTGTGAGCAAAAGCAGATGCTTTATAAACATTGATATCATATTTATAACCAAAAACATCACCTTCTTTCACCACTCTATTGATATTATCATCATCATTTTGACGAACGTTTGCGATTTCCGCTTGTGTTAGTCCAACGTTTTCAGCTAAATCGGCGATGTCGCGATCCGAGAAAGGATCAATATCCACCCACTGGTTAGCACCTAATAAATCATCTACTGTTTTGTAGTGAATTCCTTTGGTGTATTTAGCATCAATACCAGCAACTAACGTCAATTTATCATCGTCGAATGTTTGTTTGTAAACAGAGTTAAGCGCTGTTTCAAATAAATTATTGTGACGACGCTCTATCATATAGCGAGCCATGCTCAATGGATTGTCACCATTAATAGCGTTGTTGGCGTAGTTAGCACGGTATAAATCATCCCAATTAATTTGAGTGGTACCAATATCACGAGATTTCCATAAATCGCCGATAGAATTGTATAACTCCATATTGGTGGTCGACATATCAGCTACAAACTGTCCCATAGTATCGTCATAACGCCATTTACCATCGGTTTGATAGCTAGGTAAATTACGGTAATAATCGGGACGTGGATCTGATGCATTATAAAAGGTCAATGCCGAATTGCTATACATGCTGTAGTGCATACCGAAACCCGTTTTCCAACGTTGAGTTTCACTGATTTTGAAATCGTGACTCAATATTAATGTTGGGTCATACGTGTGAACTACGCGTGAATTACGTTTTTTACCATTTTGATAACCCCAATATGGATTATAGTAAATTGAAGTTAAATCAACCGTTTCTTGAGTCAATGCAGAAGAACCTGCACGTTCAGTTGGAGAACCAAATGTCACAATTGACAAACTATGTTTTGGGTTAAAGATTTTTTCCGCACTCAAAAAATAACCTCCAGAATTGTAGAATGTTCCTTCTTGAATACCTTCGTGAGCCCAACGATAAGCAACAGAAGCTGCTATAGCCCAACCATTATCCATAATTCCTGTTCCATAAGTGGCGTAACCACGCAACCAATAAGAACGGTTAGAGCCAGACACACCTAGTTTAGTTCCTTTAGCAAAATTACTAGCACGCATATCAATGTTGGTACTATTACCAAGGTTACCATACGCAAAGTTGTTAGGCGTATAAGAAGTCACAACTTCTTTATTACGGCTAGCATCGTTCAAACCACCTAAAGATGAGTAATTGAAACGTCCACGTTCTTGGTCGTTAAAATTCACACCATTAATATAAGTAGATTCGTACGATTGTGCATAACCACGAATACGGTAACGAACAGGACTAAATGTATAACCAACAGCTCCAGAGAAAACGTCGCCACGAGCATACAAAACTCCTGAAACACTTTGTGAAGAGAGACCGTCTTCATCATCGAATTCGATGTCAGCCATGGAAGCGAACATCTCTTCGGTAAGAGCTTCCTTCACTGTTACTTCCTTAGAAATCAAAACAAGCTCGCCCAAATCTAGCGTTGCTACATTTGAAATCAAGATCGCTTTACTTCTTACGTCGTAGCCTTCTTGTAAAATGGTTAATACTTCATCACCGCTTGTAGCGGCTTCAATTTCAAACTCTCCTTTTGCATTAGTTACTGCCGAAGACTTTTGTCCTTGCAACGTAACAACCGCACCAACCGCGGGTTCTGACGTTCCAGCGATTTTTACAACACCCTTAACAATACTCTGCGCCGAAATGGATAGAGACGCAAACATTGCAAGAGCAAGCAATAGATTTTTTCTCATAGATGTGTTAATTTGGTTAGATTATTTTAATGTATTTGTACTATGTCCCTAAAAAGTAAAATTCGGACTGCAATATTACAATTTTTTTTGATATAAAACGGTGATTTGGCAAACTATTTATTAACAAAAAAACAAATAACAACAAACATTGACAAATCGTTTGAATTTATGTTAATTTACTAATCATTTGAAACATCCTTCCATTGAAAATAGATGAAAAATAAGAGTTGAAAGATAACCCAATTTCTTTTTATAAAAATTTTGTTATGTCAAAAAAAAATAGCAACTTTGCGACTCAAAATGTTCTAACTAATCTTATCCTTAAATATTTTACTTAAATCTTATTCTAACATGAAACTAAAACATCTTCTGTTACTTGCTGTACTGCCATTAGCACTTGCAGTTTCTGCTCAAGAGGACCACAAGAAAACTCTGGAAACTTACGTTATTGGATTCTATAACGTAGAGAATTTATTCGACACTGTTGACTCTCCTGACACAAATGACTCTGAATATTTACCAGATGGAAGAAACGCTTGGGGAACAATGAAGTACCTCAACAAACTGGATCGTATGGCTTACGCCTTATCAAAATTTCCTGAAGAATTGGCAGTCTTAGGGGTTTCTGAAGTTGAAAACATTGACGTATTAGAAGATTTAGTAGCACAACCAGCTATTAAAGACCGAAACTTACAACCTATTTTAATCGATGGTCCTGACCGTCGTGGTGTGGATGTTGGTTTATTGTATAATCCAACTTACTTTACACCTACCAATGTAGTTTCACATCGTATGCAATCAGAAATACCTAATTTCTTCACACGTGACCAATTATGTGTTACAGGTGATTTGGCTGGCGAACAAATACATGTGATTGTACTTCACTGGCCTTCAAAATATGGTGGAGAAACTCGCTCAAGACCACGTCGTAAAGATGCTGCGTTGACTACCAAATGGATTTGTGACTCAATTTTCCAATTGGAACCAGAAGCTAAAATTGTAGTGATGGGTGACTTAAATGACAATCCAGATGAACCGAGTTTAACAAAACACCTCGGCGCAAAACATAAACGGGAAAAAGTTAAAGCTGGTGAATTGTATAATCCAACATACAATATTTATAAGAGCGGAACTGGAACGCTCGGTTATCAAGATGTGTGGAATTTATTTGACCAAGTGCTTATTTCACATGCTTGGTTAGATCGTGACAATTTGAGTAGTTTGACGTATTGGAAATCCGAAATTTTCAATAAAGAATTCTTAAAAGAAGAATCTGGTAAACGTAAAGGTTATCCATTGCGCACACACTCTGGTGGGGTTTGGACTAACGGTTACAGTGACCACTTCCCTAGTCTTATTTGGGTAGTTAAGGCTGCACAATAACTTCAATGATACTCGTAAAAAAAAGGATGCAAAATTTTGCATCCTTTTTTTTTTACGAGTGATATAATCTACCGTGAAACGTTTCTCGTTCGACAAGGCGTTTATTAATTTTATCGGCGAATTCAAAATTCTTAATTCCCCACTCTGGCGCTAACAGAAATTCTTTAGGCGATTGTGACACAAATCGTTCCACTGCAATAGAAGGATGCAATCGTTCCACAAAATCAATCGCTAAATCGACATATTCATCGAGTGTCATCAAGGAAAACCACTCTGAATTTTCCGCAAATTGAGCAGCCATTTTGGTGCCTTTCACAATCTGTAGTTGATGCAATTTCAGCATTGATAAAGGTAATTTAGACAACTCTTCAGCGTGACGCATCATTCCTTCGTGCTTTTCAAATGGTAAACCCAAAATGAGATGCGCACCAACTAAAATACCGCGTTCAGCCGTTTTTTGAATCGCTTGAACAGAGGTTTCGTAATCGTGGTGACGATTGATAAATTCAAGCGTCTTGTTATCTGTTGATTCCACCCCATATTCAATCATCACATAATAGCGTTCGGCTAATTTAGCAAAGTAATCGAGCAATTCATCACTCACACAATCTGGTCGTGTGCCAACAACTAAACCTGTAATTTGCGGAATGGTCAAAGCCTCTTCGTAGCATTTTTTTAAGCGTTCAATTTCGCCATACGTGTTGGTATAAGCCTG
>DATFIF010000088.1:0-2511 GCA_035270405.1 Paludibacteraceae bacterium
AATTAAGTCGTCTATAGCTTCTTCGTCAACGTTACGTGACATTCGAATGATGTTAGAATCCGTAGTGAACGAGGGTACAGGGAAAGCCGTTCATTCCAATCATGTTTCGATTGCGGGTAAAACAGGCACTGCTCAATTGCAATATGGCAAAGGACAGCCAGTTACGCACCAAGTATCATTTTGTGGTTATTTCCCTGCGGATAAGCCCATGTATTCGGCTATTGTTGTGATTCGTCAACCACGCAATGGTTATCCTTCGGGAGGTTTGATGAGTGGAGGTGTTTTTAAAACTGTTGCTGAACGTGTTTATGCACAAAGTGTTCATGCGAATTTAGTCGATACGGTTTCGCCGGATTTACCATCTGCTAAAGCGGGGAAAACAGTGGCACTGTTTGAGGTATTTGATCAATTAAAGTTAGATTATGTGAGTACTGGGGAGTCGTGGAGTTGTGTTAAGGCAGACAAACAGTACAAGACAGAATCTATTTCGGTATCTGATTTTCATGTACCAAATGTGTTGGGCATGGGTGCGAAAGATGCTGTTTATTTAATGGAACGTGTGGGATTGCACGTACAACTCTATGGACGTGGCAAAGTTCAGAGTCAATCCATACAACCAGGCGTAAAAGCACTTCGAGGACAAACCGTTACGTTGGTATTTAATAATTAAGTCTCTTTAAAAATAGACGAAATTAATATAATAAATTATGAAACTTGGAACTCTATTAACAGGCGTGGTGTCTCCACAAAATTTTGATACAGACATCGCTATCCGCACTATTCAGTTTGATTCTCGTTTGATTGAGCCAGGCGATTTGTTTGTGGCTACACGTGGCACAGCTAGCGATGGTCACGATTATATTTTGAAAGCAATTGCGCAAGGAGCGGCGGTTGTTGTTTGTGAAGAATTACCAAAGGAACAACCGACAGACGTCATTTTTATACAAGTTCCTTCAAGTACAGAAGCTTTAGGATTGTTGGCTGCTAATTTTTACACAAATCCATCTCATGACGTAACGTTGATTGGCGTGACAGGTACAAATGGAAAAACAACTGTAGCCACCTTATTATATCAATTGTTTCGGAAATTAGGATATAAAGTGGGGTTGCTTTCCACCGTTTGTAATTATGTAGATGATTTAGCTATTGAATCTACGCTCACGACGCCTGACGCTTTACATTTAAATGCTTTATTGGCTGACATGGTGACTGCGGGTTGTGAATATGTATTTATGGAAGTGAGTTCTCACGCTGTAGAACAACGGCGTATAGCTGGATTGACATTTGCTGGTGGAGTTTTTACGAATATCACGCGCGATCATATCGATTACCATAAAACATTCGACAACTATTTGTCTGCCAAAAAACGTTTTTTTGACGAATTACCCAAAAACGCTTTTGCACTTACCAATATCGATGATAAAAATGGTATGGTGATGCTCCAAAATTGTAAAGCCACAAAACAGACTTATTCTGTGCGCGCAATGGCTAATTTCAAAACTCGTTTGCTTGAAAACTCCTTTGATGGCATGTTGCTAGATATGAACGGTCACGAAGTATCGCTGCCTTTTATTGGTAAATTCAATGCTTATAATCTTACAGCAGTTTTTGGAGTTGGCGTCTTATTAGGTTTTGCAGAAGATGAAATTCTCTGTCACTTGAGTAGTTTGGGTGCCGTTTCTGGTCGTTTTGAAACGCTTGCTGCACCAACTGGATTTACGGCAATTGTTGATTATGCACATACGCCAGACGCTCTCAATAATGTATTAGCGACTATTAATGATATTCGCGAAGGCTCAGGAACTCTCATTACAGTCGTTGGTTGCGGTGGAAATCGTGATAAAGGAAAACGCCCGATGATGGCCAAAGAAGCTGTAAATGCGAGCGACCGTGTTATCTTGACGAGTGATAATCCACGTTTTGAAGATCCTCAAGAGATTTTGAATGATATGTTAGCTGGATTAGATGTGGTGGAAAAACGTAAAGTTTTAGTCATTTCTGATCGGCGTGAAGCCATAAAAACAGCTTGTGTTTTAGCACAAATAGGCGATGTTGTATTAGTGGCTGGCAAAGGTCACGAAAATTACCAGATTGTCAATGGTGTCAAAAATCATTTTGACGATCACGAAGAAATAAAAGCCACTTTTTGATTGTAAAGTGACTACAAGTTTTAAATAATGCGTCCCATAAATTTTAATGCCTATGCTTTATTATTTGTTTACTTATCTCGAAAAAATTAGCTTTCCTGGCTCGGGATTATTTAATTTTATCTCATTTCGTGCAGGACTAGCGTTCCTTTTTGCATTGATTCTTTCGACGCTTATTGGCAGACGGATTATCGATAAATTGCAAAAAAAACAGATTGGTGAAACCATTCGTGACCTCGATTTGGAAGGACAAATGAAGAAAAAAGGTACGCCAACTATGGGTGGTATCATTATTTTATTGTCCATTTTGGTACCTTGTTTATTGGTCGGAATGCTCAACAATATTTACATGATATTGATGCTT
>DATFIF010000089.1:0-11416 GCA_035270405.1 Paludibacteraceae bacterium
TTAAAAAAAGGTGTTATCACCGAACCAATAGGTCCAGAATAAGTGGAATTGTATGTGTATCCACCAATGGTTTTATAAACCGGACAACCGTTCAAACAAGCTCCACAGCGAATACACGCTAAAACTCCGCGTGACTCTTTATCGGCATACAAATCCGTACGACCATTATCAAGTAAAATTACCACCATGCGATCCGGTCCATTCGCTTCATTTGCCTGACGAGGACCACTGACCAATGAATTGTAAACAGTTATTTGTTGGCCTGTGCCGTGAGCGGCTAATAAGGGATAGAACAATCCCAATTGCTCCATTTTGGGGATCATTTTTTCAATTCCAGCAATGACTATGTGTAATTTAGGAAATGCCATCGTCATTAAACCATTTCCTTCATTTTCGGTTACTGACACAGAACCCGTATCAGCTACTAAAAAGTTAGCTCCTGTTACACCAATTTCAGCCGATGTGAATTTTTCACGCAAAATACCACGAACGTAAGCCGTCAACTCCTCTGGAGTAGCTTTGATATTCGTACCAAACTTTTCGTGAAATAAGTTCGCAATATCCTCTTTCGACTTATGCATGGCTGGCGTCACAATGTGATATGGTCGTTCACCTGCCACTTGTACAATAAATTCCCCCAAATCAGTCTCCACCGACTCACAACCTACTTCAGCAGCGGCAGCATTTAATTCAATCTCCTCCGTTGTCATCGATTTACTTTTAACTATCGACTTAGCAGAAATTTCAGTAATTAAACCTTGTATAAGTTCAATCGCTTCATCAGCAGTTTGTGCCCAAAGAACCTCGGCACCACGGCGTGTGATATTTTCTTCAAATTGAAGTAAATAACTATCCAACTGTGCCAATACATCACGTTTAATCTGTGCCGCTTGCTCACGCGCTAACGCTAAATCACGATAGCGACTGAAACCTTTTGCCACAGCACTATCATATTTAGAAATATTAAATTTTATCGTTCGACTATGACGCTCATCAAAAGCAATTTTTGAAGCATCGATAGTAAACTGACGTTTGTTGGCACTCATAAGAAAGGATTAACCTACAAATATAGTCAAAATAGCTTACAATTGGGCAAAGGGTCAAGAAAGCGCGTGCGAAATTCTACAGAGGCGAATTAGGAATCATTTTACCTAAAATAAATTCAATGAGAATCGGCATGCCAACTATCAATATCGAAATGACAATTGATAATTTTCCACGCGAATGTTCCTCGATATCTAAAATAACGCCTACACCTACAAACACAATGTAGAGTGTGTAAAAAGCTAGTAAAGCAAGGAAAAAGAGACTAGGGAAAAATGCCAAAACAATATTAAGCAAAAAAACGACCGTAAAACTATAGCTCACCAAGGTATGACTGACGGCATCAGAAATCTCTTTTTTATGCAAACGTTGTACTAAAAACTTACACGCCTTTACAGAAAACCACCATGATCCAAACAGCGCCATGGCAGAAAAAAGAGCTTTGATAAAAGCAAAATGAATACCAGCATCGGAGTGATTAAAAATAAACCCTAAAAAGGAAGCTAGCACGCACAAAATGAAAAATGGAATCACGTACGCTTGTGTTACTTGTTTCGACGAAGCCTGTTCGTCGGCTACAATGCGCCATCCCATTTCCGGTTTAGTCAACAGAATCCAGGCACGTTGTACAATTTTAATATAGTTAGTTAACCACTTTTTAAACATAAAATTCTATTTTGAGTTCATATTACTTTTAAGCCAAGAGACCTCTTCGTTCCAACGTGTTTCATCAGGTGTTTCAAGTATCAATGGAATATTGTCAAAGCGTTTGTCGTTCATAATAAGTTCAAACACCGTTTTTCCAATAAAACCTTCACCTAACACCTCATGACGATCGACACGTGTCGATAAATCTTTTTTAGAATCGTTCATATGCATTCCACGTAAATAATGGAAGCCCACTACGTCATCGAAATGTTGAAATACAGAAACAAAACCTTCTGGAGTTGCCAAATTATAACCCGCTGCAAACGAATGAGCCGTATCTATACAAACTCCAATACGCGATTTATCATCCACTAAATCAATAATATCACGTAACTGTTCAAACCGATAACCAACATTCGTACCCTGCCCCGCCGTATTTTCCAGCACAGCTGTCACGCCACGAGTCTTAGACAAAGTCACATTGATAGATTCAGCAATACGTTTCAAACAATCTTCTTCTGAAATTTTATTGAGGTGACTTCCTGGATGAAAATTCAAACGATCTAAACCAAGTTGCTCACAACGTTGTATTTCATCTAAAAAAGCGTCACGCGATTTCTGTAAAGCCTCCTCATCAGGCGAACCCAAATTTATCAAATAGCTATCGTGTGGTAAAATTTGTTTGGGCGTGTAACCAAACTCTGTACAACGAGCCTTGAATAACGTAATAGATTCTTCTGTCAGAGGTGCAGCCACCCATTGACGTTGATTTTTAGTAAATAACGCAAACGCTGTAGCGCCAATTTTATGGGCGTTAAGTGGTGCATTCTCTACACCACCCGATGCGCTCACATGTGCTCCTACATATTTCATAATTTTATTTTTTTATTTTTGTAAACTGGCAACAAAAGCGTCCATGTCAGCATTTCGACACAGTTTTCCATTATCCAATATCACACAATCAAATTTACCAACGTTGCACAACTTCATATCGGGCAAACGGTATATTTTCTGTTGAAACGTATATTTTACACCGTTCTGAGTCAAATTAAGAACACTCAAAAATCGGTCGCCAGAGATTAAAGGCATTTTATACGCCATTTCGACACGAGCAACTACGAAATCTATTCCAACTTTATGCCATTCGGCAAAACTAATAGTGTGCGCACTCAAAAATTCGTGACGCGTATGTTCATAATAATGTTGATAATTAGCATTATTTACAATCCCTTGTAAATCACACTCATAATCACGTACTTTCAGTTCTAATTGATACATATACTCCATAAGTTCACTATTTTAATGGAAGATTTCTCGCAGTCACTTTCACAGATTTGCGCCTAAAATCCTCTTTTTATTTTTTCATCATCAGTGTCAAACCATCACGCAAAGGTAATATTACTTTTTCAATGCGTTCGTCGGTTGCTATAAATTCATTAAACGCTTTTATAGCATTTGTTTGATGATCGTTAGACGCTGGTTTTTCAATCAACACTTTTCCGTCCCAAAGCGTGTTATCAGCCAAAATAAATCCACCTGACTTGACCTTTGGAAGGACCAATTCGTAATAATCGCGATATAACCGCTTATCGGCATCGATAAAAACCAAGTCGAATGGCCGCTCCAATTGCGGAATGACTTCTAACGCATCGCCAATATGCAGCGTTATTCGATTTTCAAACGGCGATTTTGAGAGTTGTTCACGAATAAAATCTTCTAATTCATCATCAATTTCAATGGTGTGAATGTGTCCATCTTCATTCAAACCTTCAGCCATGCATAAAGCAGAATAACCCACAAACGTACCAATTTCAAGCACGTGCTGAGGGGCAATCATGCGCACCAACATTTTGAGAATACGTCCTTGAAAATGTCCTGACAACATACGCGGATTTATCATCTGCACATGCGTTGCGCGATTAAGCGCTACCAAATAGTCAGGCTCTGCATCACTGTGAGAAGCCATGTAAGCATCAATCAACTGATTGTTATCTGGTAATTTTGTAGCCTGTTTCAAATCCATACGTTATTCAAACATAAGTTGTGTGAGGTATTCTTCGTTAAATAAATCAGCAGCAATAGCTTGCAATTTTTCAGCCGACACAGCCATTACGCGCTCATGGATTTCTTCATCAGACCAACAGTAATTTTGTTGTAAAAATAGTTTTGCCATCGCTAAAATCAAACCCTCCTTATTTTCGTTAGCAATCATCATTTGACCTTCCAACTGCAATTTAGCCGTTTGTAACTGACGAGCCTCCAGTGGTTGCGTACGCAACCGATGAAGTTCTTTTCCAATCAATTGCAAACAGCGTTTGGCATTTTTGGGATCACAACCAAAATAGACCGCCCAAGCACCCGTGTCAACATACGCCGTCAAATTTGATTCTATATTGTAAGCCAATCCATTACGTTCACGAATCGACATATTCAAACGACTACTCATATTAGGACCGCCCAAAATATTGTTTAACAACACCAAAGCCACTCTATCTGGATGTTCTAAGTGAAATGCGCGATTACCAACCAAACAGTGAGTTTGAAACGTATCTTTAGATGCTTTTATGTGAGTGGGTGTATAGTTGTGCGGCGCTATTCTCACAAATTGGCGTTGAGATGCTGGGACGGCAAACAAACGCTCGGCCAGTCGAATAATCTTGGAAAAGTCACTATTTCCAAGTGAGAAAAATAGCAGATTATCCGTTGTGTGACAGCGTGATACAAAATCGGTTAGTTTTTGCGAGGTAAATGTTTCGAGCATATCAGCCTTGCCTAGAATATTACGACCGATGGGCGAATTAGCAAAAATAAGTTCGTCAAAATCGTCATAAATGAGTTCTGATGGTGAGTCGTTGTACGACTGTATTTCGTCCAAAACCACATCTAATTCACGAGCAATCTCCTGTGCAGGAAAAACGGAATGAAACATAATATCGGACAATAACTCCATGGCACGATTCACATAAAGCGATGGCACCGTAGCATACAAAAAAGTCTCCTCTTTCGTCGTATAAGCATCTACTTGACCGCCAATTGATTCCAAACGATTAATTATATGCCAACTTTTACGATGTTGAGTACCTTTAAATAGCATGTGCTCCACAAAATGTGCCATGCCTTGTTCATCGTCATTTTCGTCACGCGTGCCCGCATTTATCGCAAAACCACAATAAGTTATTGGCGACACATCGGGTACGTGCAGCAACCGAATTCCATTGGACAACGTATGTGTTTTATAGCGCATTTCTAAAAATTCTTTTAATCGACAAAGGTACATTTTTTTTGATAGGCGGTCAAATAACCACACGTATTTTTAAATATCCAAAATAAACATCATCAAAGCTATTGACACGTCGGAAACTAGCGTCATCACTCATTTTTTCGCATTATTAAACAACATTAGTTAAAAGTACGAGAAAAATAAAATATAAAAATGTCAAAAAAAAGTTTTTTAATTAAAAACTTGTGTATTTTTGTCTTTCATAAACAAAAGATAATACCTACGTGTGAATCGTACATAAACAGTAATTAGATGATTTGTAAACTAATAAAAAACTAATAACATAATTTAAAAAATCAACATTATGAAACAAAAAATTAATAAACGCCAATTGGTTGCCCTAGCATCAATTATCACATTAAGCGTTTCAATGGGTAGTTGTTCACAATTTAAACAAGAAAACGATTGGACTCACGAAAATTTATCTGGTGAAGTTAAATCCATTACGGAAGTGTCATACGAACTTATAGAACGATTGGGAATTGTTGAGAAAGTGGATAGCACTCAAGAAACTTACCGCGTAGATTTTAACGAACTAGGAGACATCATTGAAGAAAAAATACACAATTTTGATGGAACACACTATGCAAAAGCGCTATATAAATATGACGAAAAAGGGAACTTGCTTGAAGAAGAATTATACCAAGCAGATAGTACACTCTCTAGAAAATGGGTTTCTGAATATGATGAAAAAGGAAACAAAATTGAAGAAAAGCAATTTGCTGCTGATGGCACATTTTTTTCAAAGTGGGTTTTTAAAAATAATGATAGAGGTTACAATATCGAAAAAATACTGTACGATGCTGATGATCAAATGTCTACAAAAGAGTTGTGCAAGTACAATTACAAAAACTATCTTATTAATGAAGAGTTTTATGCAGCCGACGGAACACTTTCTTCAACAAAAATGTATACCTATAATAACAATAGAAAAGTGATTGAAGAAGTTACTTCCGAAGCAGATGGTACTTTCTCGTCAAAAAAAACCTACACCTATGACGACAAAGGAAATATGCTTGAAGAAAATTTTTACGAATCAGATGGTACGCTTATTAGCAAGTGGAGTTATCAGTATGAATTTGACGAAAAAGGAAACTGGATTAAATCAACAGAGTTTTTGAATGACGTTCCAGCCTACGTACTAAACAGAGAAATTGAGTATTATAAGTAATAAAGAGACGATTTCATAATTTACATCAGCCAGCACAAAAGAATCATTGAACATTCAGAACCCCTATTTCACGCTCCATAAAACTGCACAAAATTGAAAAAAAAGTGCATTTTTTGGCTGATGATTGTGTTTATAAGAAAAAGGTCGTACATTTGCAACTCCAAATTTTAACCAAAAAATTTATTATGGCAAATCAACTTTTAGCAGGCAAGAGAGGAATTATCTTTGGTGCCTTGAACTCAAAATCTATCGCTTGGAAAGTCGCTGAAAAAGCAGTGGCTGAGGGCGCTCAAATTGTATTGACCAACGCTCCTATCGCTGTACGAATGGGCGAAATACAAGAATTAAGTACGAAATTAAACGCACCAGTTATTGCAGCTGATGCTACTAGCATCGAAGATTTAGAAAATCTGTTTTCTGAAGCTCAAAAAATGCTTGGTGGCAAAATTGACTTCGTATTACACTCTATTGGTATGTCGCCTAATGTGCGCAAAGAACGTACTTACGACGATTTGAATTACGATTTTTTAAGCAAAACTCTTGACATTTCGGCTATTTCGTTCCATAAAATGTTGCAAGTAGCCAAAAAACAAGATGCCATTGCTCAAGGTGGTTCTGTATTGGCACTCACTTACATTGCTGCGCAACGTACATTTGTGGGTTATAGCGATATGGCGGATGCCAAAGCGTTATTAGAATCAATCACACGTAGTTTTGGCTGTATTTACGGACAAGAAAAAGGCGTTCGTATCAACACCATTTCACAATCGCCTACCATGACTACGGCTGGTAGCGGTGTTGGTGGCTTTAATCTATTCTACGATGTGGCTGAAAAAATGTCACCACTTGGTAATGCCGATGCCGAAGATTGCGCTGATTATTGCGTAGTTATGTTCTCTGATTATACACGTAAGGTAACGATGCAAAACTTATTCAACGATGGTGGTTTTTCGAATACAGGGATGAGTCTTGGAGCAATGACCCAATATCAAAAAAGTTTCGAAAAATAAATAAGATAACTGACATATAGATATTTTTGTCGATACGTATCTATAAAAAATAAAAGCGAGGTGGATTTACCTCGCTTTTTTCGTATCGAAAAAATATGTAATTTTGTGACTTTATAGGCAAAATAACACCTCACACATTTATGAAACGTTTCTCGTACTTACTTATTCTTTCGTTTTTCTACATAGCCACCTATGCGCAGCCTTCTCAAATAGGAAAATATCCTCCGATGGTTGGCGAACCTCAACGCGAAGATTTTCCAGAGGAAACAGTTAAAGAACCGATTGACGCAACGTTTACTTTTGCGTTATTCTCAGATTTACATCTTTCAGATACGCTCCCACAAAACAGCGAAGATTTACAAAAAGCAATTGAGGAGGTCAATTCCAATAAAAAATTAGCATTTGTACTTATCAGTGGCGATATCACTCAAAATGGAGACACTAAGTCGCTACAATTAGCAAAAAGTCTGCTTGATCAATTGAAAATTCCCTATTACATTGTTCCGGGAAACCACGATACACGAATTTCTCCATCAGGTGGGACGGATTTTTCACGATTTTTTGGCGACCAACGTTTTCGACTATTTTTCAACGGCTATCTTTTCTTGGGATTAAATTCCGCACCCATTTTGCAATTGGAAGACGGACACGTTTCACCGCAAGATTTACAATGGCTCTCACGTCAACTGAAACAAGCTGGACGCAAACAGCCAATTTACATTGTCACACATCATCCTTTGAAAAGTGGCGATTTGGATAATTGGGATGCCGTAACCGATATTGCCCGAAAATACAACACACAAGGCACTTTTTCAGGCCATTATCACCGTAATTTCGTATTAAATTATGACGGAATTCCTGGCATTATTGTTCGCTCTACACAACGTGAAACCGACTCGATAGGAGGCTATACAATTTGTAGTATGAGCGATTCGCTTTACATTGCCGAAAAAAAAATTGGGGCAATTGCACATCGTTGGCAAGCATTGCCATTGGAGCGAAAAATATACACGGAAGGCGATCACAAAGCATTTCCAAGAGCAAATTTTGACATCAATAAACACTATAAAAATGTCAAAAAGGTGTGGGCAAAAAAAATAGATGTGGAAATAGATGGCACACCAACAGTTGATAATAATTTAATTTTCTTTGGTGATGCCACTGGGGTTTTACATTGTATGACCGCCGACAAAGGAAAACCCGTCTGGGAATTCA
Source organism: Paludibacteraceae bacterium (assembly GCA_035270405.1). Classification (GTDB taxonomy): domain Bacteria; phylum Bacteroidota; class Bacteroidia; order Bacteroidales; family Paludibacteraceae; genus W0P28-013. The sequence goes on from DATFIF010000089.1 coordinate 8,369, forward strand.
GAACAATGGGAAATAGTTATAGCACGCCAGTTGTAAGCGATGGCAAAGTGGTATTTGGTAGTGTCGACCGAAACATTTATTGTGTAAATAGTTCCGACGGAAAATTAATTTGGAAATTTGCGACAGCACAAGCTGTTGTAGCCAGTCCGATTATTGAAAATAGTATAGTTTATATCGGTTCTAGCGACGGGCAATTTCGGGCGATTGATTTACAAACTGGTGAACTTATTTGGGCTTACAAAGACGTAGAAAATTACGTGCAAACGAAAGCTGTCATTAGTGGCGATAAAATCCTATTTACGGCATGGGACAACCACATATACGCTTTGAACAAACAAACAGGCGCACTCGTATGGAAATGGAATAATGGCACGTGTAAACTGAAAAATAGGCCTGCAGCTATTCATCCCATATTGGCCAATAATAAACTTTTCGTTACCACTAATAATCATCTTATCACAGCCATAGACGTAGAAAACGGCACCACTATTTGGCAAGAAAAAGCACATCAAATTATTCATTCAGCAGGCAGTTCTACCGATCAAAAAACTGTTTTTACACGCACAGCAAAAGATAGCGTACTCGCTATTGATGCCACCTCAGATGTCTACGCTGAGCGGTGGTTAACCAACGCCAACTATGGAACCGACTTGTATGCGTGCGAAATGATAGAATACAATAGTCAACTTGTTTTTTCCACGAAAAATGGTTTAATCTGCTGCCTCGATGCACAAACAGGCGCACTATTGTGGCAACACAAACTCACCAATACAAGCTTAGCGATTGTTCCTATTGAACCTAATAATTGGTTAATAACCACTCGTGATGGTCTTGTAACACGACTGAGAGTAAAATAAAAGCAGATTATTACATCACCATATAATAAATACGTCTCTTATTACGTATTATCTATCTATGAAATTGAATTTGAAACAATTGGTTATTTTACTGCTGACTACGGCTGTGTTGTTATCATGCAGCGTAACGGCACGCCTAAAAAAAGCGGATAAACGCTACGAGCAAGGCGAATACTTCACCGCTGGTGAAATGTACCGAAAAGTACAATCCGGAATTTCATCGCAAAAAGAAAAAAAACTCAAAGCACACGTTAATTTTAAGATGGGCGAATGTTATAGCGCTATCAATAACCATAAACGCTCAACAAGAGCTTACGCGCAAGCTATAAAATACAAATATCCAGATTCTATTGCCTATTTAAGACAAGCACAAGCAGATCATGCTTTAGGTAAATACACAGAAGCTGCGAAAAATTACACTCTGTTTTTACAATCGCAACCTACTAATGGCGAGGCGAAAGCAGGATTGGAAGGTGCCATCAACGCTACAAACTGGAAGAAAAACCCAACACGTTACGTCGTGAAATACGCTTCAGAATTCAATTCTAAAAGAAATTCTGAATTTGCGCCTGCCTTTATGGGATCAGAAGCCACGTCCATCGTTTTTACAACCAATCGTGAAAATACAACGAGTCGTACAAATAGTGGCATCACAGGCGTAACAAATAACGATCTCTTTTCTGCTCGAAAAAACAGTTCTGGTAAATGGGAAAAACCAGAACCGCTCGAAGGCGAATTTAATACGGATGACGACGAAGGTACTACGGCTTTCACTACCGATGGAAAAACACTTTATTTTACACGTTGTCGTTCTGTTGAAAACGCCACTATTGGAGGAGCAATATACACCTCAACACGTTCTGGCGGACAATGGACTTCACCACAAAAAATAACTTTATTTAAAGATAGTTCCATCACCACGGCTCACCCAGCCATTTCGCCTGACGGACTAACACTCTACTTTGTTTCCGATCATTCAAGTGGATTTGGTGGGAAAGATATTTGGATGTCAACCAAAACAGACGACGGTTGGAGTGTTGCCGAGAATTTAGGTCCTGAAATCAACACATCTGGCAACGAGCTATTTCCTTACATGCGACAAGATGGTACGCTCTATTTTGCGTCCAACGGACATGCTGGATTTGGAGGATTGGATCTATTCAAAGCTTCAAAAGATTCTTTAAAAACATGGCATGTCGACAATATGATGGCACCCATCAACTCCAATAGCGACGATTTCGGTATTACCTTTGAAAAAAATTCAGAACAGGGTTATTTCTCGTCAAATAGAAATCAATCAAAGGGTTATGATCGTTTGTACTATTTTGAATTACCTGAGTTGGTCTACGCCATTTCAGGAAAAGTGAGTGACGAAAAAGGAGAACTTCTACCCGATGCAGTGATCAAACTGATTGGAGATAATGGCGAAAATATCAAAATGAGGACCAAAAAAGATGGAACGTACCGTATCAAATTGACAAACGAAGCCAACTATCTCATGCTAGCTTCCTCTCGTGGCTATCTCAATAGCACTCATAGATTCTCAACACAAGGCTTAACGAATAGCAAAACATTCACCGAAGATTTTAAATTACCGACGATTGGGAAACCAATTCCTATTGGCAATATTTTCTTCGAGTTTGGAAAAAGTGAGTTAACAACGACTTCAGAAAAATCATTACAAGGGCTTGTGAAGATGCTTACCGACAATCCAAATATTGCCATCGAAATTTCGGCACATACCGACATGATTGGCACCGAAGAAAGCAATATGGAATTGTCGCAAAAACGCGCACAAGCTGTGGTGAATTTCCTTATTAAATCAGGGATAGAAAAAGGAAGACTCACATCCAAAGGTTATGGAGAAAGCGTTCCTGTAGTGGTGGATAAAAATATGGCAAAAGAATATAAATTTATCAAAGAAGATGAAATCTTAGATGAAAAATTGGTGAATTTACTTACAAAAGAGCAGCAAGATATCGTCAACAGCATTAATCGTCGTACAGAATTCAAAGTAGTCAAAACCACGTATAATTTATACTAAACAGTTACTCGCAATCTATTTTATATGAAACAATATCACGAATTATTACAACGTGTAATTAACGAAGGCACAGAAAAAAGCGATCGCACTGGCACCGGAACTATGAGCGTATTTGGACATCAAATGCGATTCGATTTATCCGAAGGG
>DATFIF010000090.1:0-12951 GCA_035270405.1 Paludibacteraceae bacterium
GCCTAATACAATGGAGAGATGCTCGAGTGGTTGAAGAGGCACGCCTGGAAAGCGTGTGTACGCCAAAAGTGTACCGCGGGTTCGAATCCCGCTTTCTCCGCATTTTTAATGACTAATCACATAAAAATTTACTAACTTAAAAACAAAAAACAAAAAATGAAAAAGGTATTTGCAATTTTCGCAACTGTAGCTATTCTCGTATTTGGGATGACTATGAATGTTGTAGCTCAAGAAACTGCCCCTGCTGCTGCAACTGAAACGGCTGTTGAGGATCCTGCTGCAACCGCAACAACTGAAGATGCTGTTGAAACTGAAGAGGTAACAGAAGAAACTGGTATGCACAAAGCATTGAAAACTAAATTTATTGAAGGTGGCGCAGGCTTTATGTCAACGGTTGCTTTCTGTTTGATTTTTGGTTTAGCTCTTTGTATTGAGCGTATCATGTATTTGAATTTATCGTCTATCAATACTAAAAAATTATTGACAGATATCGATCAAACTTGGTCAACCAAAGGTGTTGATGCAGCTATGGAAATTTGTCGCAACACACGCGGTCCAGTGGCTTCTATTTTCTACCAAGGTCTCTCTCGTTACGACGAAGGTGTAGATGTGGTTGAAAAATCTGTAGCATCTTATGGCTCTGTTCAATTAGGTTTACTTGAAAAGAATTTATCATGGATTTCATTGTTTATCGCTTTGGCTCCGATGTTGGGTTTCATGGGAACTGTAATTGGTATGATTGAAGCATTTGATAAAATTCAACAAGCTGGCGATATTTCTGCAACGATTGTAGCAGGTGGTATCAAAGTGGCTTTGTTAACAACGGTATTCGGTCTTATCGTGGCAATCATTCTTCAAATTTTCTACAACTATATTTTGTCACGCATTGATGCTTTAGTAAATGACATGGAAGATTCTTCTATCTCTTTGCTCGACATTGTAGTTAAAAATTCTGTAAAAAAATAATTGAATCATGTCAAATTTTTTAAATAAATTACCAAAATTATCGCTCTGGATATTGTTTGCTGTATCGATTATTATCGCAGCACTCTTCTGGTTTGCTGGTGGTGAGCAGGTAGAAATAAACGGGAATCCTTGGGATCAACCCTATTTCACAGACTCTCTGCTTAACTGGGCTTATATCTTATGCGGCTTAGCTATTGTAATCACATTAGTGATTTCAGTGGTAAAATTTGTAAAAACATTTCGAGATAATCCTAGAAAAGGTTTGATATCTTTAGGCGTGATTCTCGCATTTGTTACTGTATTTGTCATTTCATGGTTCCTTGGTAGCAGTGAAACGATTCATATTATTGGTTACGATGGTAGCGACAATACAGGTTTATGGGCACAATTTACAGACATGTGTGTCTTTTCGATGTACATTCTGTTTGCTGGTACCATTCTGACTATTATTGGTACTCTGGTTTATTCTAAAATTAAATAAATAACTATTAATTGGTCGAATGCCAATTATAACGTAAAGGGAATATATGGGAAAAAGGAAAGTTCAAGAAATCAATGCGAGTTCTATGGCAGATATCGCCTTTTTGCTCCTCATTTTTTTCCTTGTAACTACAACAATGTCTGTTGACAAAGGTCTATCGCGACGATTGCCACCGCCTTTGCCACCAAACATGGAAAAACCCGATATTGATGTTAAAAAACGAGACATCTTTATCGTATTGATTAATAGCAGTAATCAATTGTTAGTTCAAGGTGAACCATTGGATGTAAGACAACTTAAAGATAAAGCTAAGATGTTCATTCAAAATGAGGGTGGTGATGCATCTCTTCCAGAGAAAATAGCTGTGGAAGTGGATTTTGATGGCGTCACAGAAACGGTTTTGATTACACAAAATCATGTTATTTCGTTGCAAAATGACCGCGGAACTCAGTATCAAAAATATATTGAAGTTCAGAATGAATTGGTCGCAGCTTACAACGAATTACGTAACGAATTATCACAAACTCGTTTCGGTATGACTTATGCTGAGCTAAATGAAGATCGTCAGAAAGCTATTCAAACAATCTATCCTCAGAAAATTTCAGAGGCAGAACCTAAAAATTATGGAGGAAAGAAATAATGGCAACAATTAGACGACAAGGTAAAAAAGAGCTTCCCGCAGTCAGTACAGCGTCACTACCTGATATTATTTTCATGTTGTTATTTTTCTTTATGGTTTCAACTTCTATGAAAGAAGTTACTTATAAAGTAGATATTCATGCTCCAGAAGCAACAGAATTACAATCATTAGAAAAAAAATCATTGGTACGTTACATATATATTGGTGAACCAAAGCGAGAGTTCAAAGGTAAATACGGAAGTGAAACTCGTATCCAATTGGACGATGCGTTTGCCGACGTAAGTCAACTCGAAGAGTATGTGGTTCGCGAACGTGAAGCGATGAACGAAAACGACCAAAACTTGTTGACAATATCTATCAAAGCTGATAAAGATACAAAAATGGGTATAATTACAGATGTGAAACAAGCTTTACGTAGAGCGTATGCGTTGAAAGTCAACTACGCGGCTACAAAACGTGCTGAGTACTAAATCGTTTGTAATATATAATGATAATGAGCCTTCGATAATTATCGGAGGCTTATTTATTTTATTTCAAATTCTTTTTGTACCTTTGCCTTTCAAATTAAAAATGCGATTACTATGCTAGGACTTGATACAGTGGGCCGTTATGTAGAGCTCATGAAACGCATGTTTTCCAAACCTGATAATTGGAAAATGTTCGGGAAACAGCTACCTAAAGAGATGGTAAAATTAGGAATTGATTCCATTGGCATCATCATACTGATTTCTATTTTTATGGGTGCTATTATGACTATGCAAACGGTTTTGAATACCGAAAATCCACTATTGCCTCGTTATAGCACAGGTTTAGTTTTACGTGATACGATGTTATTGGAGTTTTCATCTTCGATTATGAGTTTGTTACTTGCTGGTAAAGTGGGCTCCAACATAGCGTCAGAAATTGGAAGTATGCGTATTACAGAACAAATTGATGCGCTTGAAATTATGGGCGTTAATTCGTCGAATTATTTGATATTACCTAAAGTAGTTGCTTTAGTTCTATGTTTGCCATTATTGGTTGTTTTTAGTGTCTTTTTTGGTTTGATAGGCGGTATGGGCGTTGCTTTTTTTACCGATATGATTACAGTCGCTGACTTTGTATATGGCATGCAATACGCCTTTGTTCCGTATTATCTAACGTATTCATTGATTAAATCCCTCTTTTTTGGCTTTATTATAGCTTCTATTTCGGCGTTTTATGGTTATTACGCGTATGGTGGTGCATTGGATGTTGGTCGTGCAAGCACCAATGCAGTTGTAAATAGTTCAATCTTTATTTTATTGATGAATATTGTATTAACTCAATTACTTTTGACATGATAGAAGTGAAACATTTAAATAAATCGTTCGACGACAAACAGGTGTTGTACGATATTTCAGCTACATTTCGTCATGGTGCTGTAAATCAAATTATAGGCAAAAGTGGCTCTGGTAAAACGGTACTTATGAAAAGTATCATCGGTTTATTTCAAGCTGAAAGTGGAGAAATATTGTATGACGGTCGTAATTTGATGGATATGGGCCGTTCGGAGGTTAAACTCTTGCGTCGTGAAATAGGTATGTTGTTTCAAGGATCCGCACTCTTTGATTCCATGTCAGTAATTGAGAATGTGTTATTTCCGTTGCAAATGTTTTCTGACATGTCGAAAATAGATATGGAAAAACGTGCTAAGTTTTGTTTGCAGCGTGTCAATTTAAATAAAGAGGCCTATCATTTAATGCCTGGCGAAGTGAGTGGTGGTATGCAAAAACGTGTAGCTATTGCTCGTGCCATTTCGTTGAATCCTAAATATCTATTTTGTGACGAACCAAATTCTGGCTTAGATCCTGTGACCTCGTTGGTAATTGATAAATTGATTGAAGATATTACGCACGAATTTGACATTACAACTATTATCAACACGCATGATATGAATTCCATTATGGAAATCGGTGCAAATATTATTTTGATTGATAAAGGACACAATGGATGGCAAGGTTCAAAAGATGAAATATTTATCACTGAAAATCAAGCGCTTAATGATTTTGTATTCGCTTCGGAATTAAATCAAAAAGTAAAGGCAGCACAGCTTAAGTAGTCTATTTTATATATTCTACAAATTAATAGCTTGTGTCGTTGGTAGAACAAAAAAAAATATGTATATTCGCATTTTTAAAAGGATATTAACAGCTTAACCAGATAGAATTATGACTGCAAAAACACGATACTCAGATGAGGAGTTAGAAGAATTCAGACAGCTCGTCCAACATAAATTAGATAAAGCCCAACTAGAATATGAAGAGTTACGTTCGTATGTAAGTAACTCTGAGGGTAATGACGTGAATGATACATCACCTACTTTTAAAACCTTGGAAGAGGGTGCTACTACGCTTTCCAAAGAGGAATCAGGGCGGTTAGCACAACGACAAATGAAATTTATTCAGCATTTACAAATGGCTTTGATACGTATTGAGAATAAAACTTATGGTATTTGTCGCGAAACGGGTAAACTCATTCCTAAAGAGCGTTTACGTGCAGTTCCGCATGCAACCTTAAGTATAGAAGCTAAAAATTTACAAAAATAATTGATGGTTGTCGCCATTATAAAGCCCTTCCCTTGGTCTAAAGGGAAGGGCTTTTATAGTCATAAATCTCACACTCTATGAAAAATAAGCATCTAAAAACGTGGTCAGTAGTTTTTGCGATTCTCTTGCTCGATCAAGTGCTAAAAATAGTGATTAAAACCACTATGACATTAGGCGAAAGTATTCATGTGTTCGATTGGTTTCAGTTGGTATTTATCGAAAATCCAGGGATGGCTTTTGGTATGAATTTGGGAAGCAAACTGTTTTTAACTCTGTTTCGCATTGTTTTGTCGTTATTTATTGTCTATTACATCGTACGTTTAATTCGCGATAATTACAAACAAAGTTACATTTATTGTGTAGCGTTGATTTTAGCAGGTGCTGTTGGTAATATTTTTGATAGTCTGTTTTATGGTGTCTTATTTGGTGAAAGTACACCATTTGAAATCGCTCAATTCTTGCCAGAAGCTGGCGGTTATGCACCTGTATTTATGGGAAAAGTGGTTGATATGTTCTATTTTCCTCTGTTTATCATTCCAGATTGGTTACCATTTTTAGGTGGTCAAATTTTCTTTAGTCCAGTTTTCAATATAGCTGATTCTGCTATTACAGTTGGCATTATAACTTTATTACTATTTTTCTCACACGATTTTAATGTGACTTTAGATACGTATTTACCCAAAAAGAAAACTAAAAAAGTAGATGATAACCATGCGTAAAATAGTTTATTTAGGATGTGTATTTCTCTTGCTTGTCGCTTGTGAACGCCCTTTGAATATATTAAATTCTGACGAAATGTCACTTGTATTAGCTGATATTCACCTAGCCGAAGCGACCATGGGAAGTAAAATTCCTTACACGGATTATAACACCAAGCGTGCTTATTACGAAAGTGTTTTTGAGAAACATCACTTATCTCGCGATGAATTTGATAAATCGCTCGATTGGTATGCGCGTCATCCTAAACAATTTGAAGAGGTTTATGCTAAAGTTTTGCTATTAGTAAAAGAGAAGCAAGAGCAAGTCAAAAATTATGTTTATCATCCTGAAGAAAATCCAGAATTTCTTAATCTTATTGACTCCATTGATTTGTGGGTGCGTTCGTCGACGTTTGAAATGACAGCCACTAATAGGGATTCTATCTATTTTGAATTGAATGAACCTAACTTCTTTCGTGCAGGTGATAAATATGTTTGGTATTTTGTGCAACACGTCGCTGGTTCGGATACATTGCCACTATCTTATTTAAAGCTTTTTGTACAATATCCTAATCAACTTATGGACAGCATTTCGTATTGTTTGCCAGAAAAACAGGCTACTTTTAGATATAAAGTGACCGTGAAGGCAAACGATTCTGTTGCACCACAACGCCTGTTTGGATGGTTTTATACAGCCTCTTTAGATAGTGTTAAACGTATGACTATTGATACAGTTTCATTGGTGCGATTCTTTAATAAACAACAAAATCCATTGGATTCGTCTGTTGTCGTCCGCTTGAATGCATTACGTAAAATGAACGGACGCGAATCATTAAACTCTCAGGAAACGAATGAGCTAAATCCACCAGAAATATCTCAAGAACAATTAATTAAGCAATCTCCTGTGAAGGATAATCGTTTGGTCGATCCTCGCGTACGCCAATGAAACGTTTTGCAGCAAATAAAGTGATGCTCGATGCGCAGACCTTGTGGTTAAACGCTGTGGTGGAGTGTGATAATACAGGAGTGGTCATAGCTGTATCAACTTTGGAAAATCAACTTTCAGAGCCTGCTTCTACCTTTTTTTTTAATGGGTTGATTACAACAGAAGTTTGTTTGACTGATTTAGCCGTTGGTATGTTTATTCCCGATTTATTGACACATTCACTGAGTGTAGGATATCACGGGAAATTGATATTGTGGCAAAACATCAATTTAGCCACATTAAAAGTGACATCTGATACCGAAACCCGCGTATTGTGATGTTTTTTTTGTAATTTTGTACTCCTATTGAATATCGGTGGTGTACTTATTTTTATAACTAGAAAAATATAATTCATAACTAAATATGGCAAAAGAATTGAAAGAATTGACCTCGCGCGAAGAAAATTATTCGCAGTGGTATAACGATTTAGTAGTGAAAGCTGATTTGGCTGAAAACTCCGCGGTACGTGGATGTATGGTCATTAAACCCTACGGTTATGCTATTTGGGAGAAAATGCAACGTCAGCTGGACGATATGTTTAAGGAAACTGGCCACGTGAATGCTTATTTTCCACTCTTTATTCCAAAATCATTTTTAAGCAAAGAGGCCGATCATGTGGAAGGTTTTGCCAAAGAGTGTGCGGTAGTAACGCATTACCGTTTGAAAAAAGATCCTAATGGTCCTGGCGTTATTGTTGACCCAGAAGCTAAATTAGACGAAGAGTTAATCGTTCGTCCAACCTCAGAAACGATTATTTGGAACACCTATAAAAGTTGGATTCAATCGTATCGTGATTTACCCATATTGTGTAATCAATGGGCCAATGTGGTACGTTGGGAGATGCGTACGCGTTTATTCTTACGTACGACTGAATTTTTGTGGCAAGAAGGTCATACGGCACATGCTACAGAAGAAGAAGCTTTAGTTGAAGCTCGTAAAATGTTGGATGTGTATGCGCAATTTGCTGAAGAATATATGGCTTTACCTGTTGTAAAAGGTGTGAAATCTGCCAATGAGCGATTTGCTGGTGCTATTGAAACCTTTTGTATTGAAGCTATGATGCAAGATGGAAAAGCCTTACAAGCAGGTACATCGCATTTTTTAGGACAAAATTTTGCTAAAGCTTTCGATGTTCAATTTGTAAACAAAGAAAATAAATTAGAGTACGTTTGGGCTACTTCTTGGGGCGTTTCTACACGTTTGATAGGCGCACTTATTATGGCGCACTCTGACAATAATGGTTTAGTATTACCTCCAAAATTAGCACCATTCCAAGTGGTGATTGTTCCTATTTATAAAAACTCAGAACAGTTGGCAATGATATCCGAAAAGGTATCTAAGTTGATGAGTGAGTTGAAAACGCTTGGTGTTAGTGTGAAATATGATGACAGTGATAATCGTAAGCCGGGTTGGAAATTTGCTGAATACGAATTAAAAGGTGTTCCTGTACGTTTGGCGCTTGGCGCTCGTGATTTAGAAAATGGAACGGTTGAAATTATGCGTCGTGATACGTTAGAAAAAGAGACCATCTCTTTTGATGGAATTGCGGAACATATCAAACAGTTACTGGATGATATTCAGCATAATATTTATGTAAAAGCGCTTAATTATCGTACATCGGTAACACGGGATGTTGATAGTTACGAAGAGTTCAAAGTAGAATTAGAAAAAGGTGGTTTCCTTTCAGCACATTGGGACGGAACGCCTGAAACCGAAGAGCGTATTAAGGTAGAGACAAAAGCAACGATTCGCTGTTTACCTTTAGATGGGGATACGAAGCCTGGAAAATGTATGGTGACAGGGAAGCCTTCTGCACGTCGTGTGCTGTTTGCTCGAAGTTATTGATTTGTTAGAATTCAAATAAAAAAAGGCTGCTAAATATTTAGCAGCCTTTTTGATACTGTATAATCTCTTAAATCATGCCTGTAATTAAAATCAAAACGAGTAAGCTAAGGATAGCATACAACTCAGGGAATACGGCTAATACCATAGTTCCACCAAATACATTGTGACCACCACCGATGGCAGAAATACCATTAGCACACACTTGAGCTTGACGCATAGCCGAAAACAGACCAACTAGGCCAAGTTGTAAGCCTGCACCGAAAACGGCTGCTGCTTGAAACATCGTGATTTCAGGAATTAAAAAACCACTTAGTAAAAAATAACCCACAAATCCGTACAAACCTTGTGAAGAAGGCAATGCGGTTAATGCTATAAACGAGCCTAAACTACTTGGGGATTTCTTTAAAGCGCCAATAGCGGAATTCCCTGCAATGGTTACGCCATAAGCACTTCCAATGCCAGTCAATCCTACCATGAGTGCGATACCTACGTAAGCTAAAATAATTGGTTCCATAAAATTTAAAATTTAGTTATTGTTAATACGATTTTTTTATTAGTTATTTTATTACGAACGATTTTTGAATGGTTGATAGGCTTTTCCTCCGCCTTCAAATCCCGCATTTTTGTAAAATTCCACAAAGGTTAAACGCATCGGATGTACAAAAGCACCAATCATGGCTAAGCCGAAATTGATCGTGTGTCCTACTAACAAGATACATAGTGCAATAGTCCATCCTACAATCGGATTCATACTTGCCGTCAAATCAAATGCTAATGTATTGAAAACACCACCGAGAATACTACTAGTTAACCCTAAGGCAAATAAGCGGATGTAGGAGAGTGTGTCGCCAACTAAACCTGTAGCCATACCATAAGCAGACCACAAAGCGCCGCCTATATTACTGAATGCTCCAGTAATTGGATTTTTATATTTATCAGGAGAATTATAAAAAACAATTAATAAGACACTAATGACGATTAATCCTAAAAATAGATAACTTATCGCTGCTGGTAGAGTAATGCCAAATTGAGGCAGCCCGAATGTGATAGCACTACCAATCAGTCCGACAATCCATGCAATAGGTGCTAACGCATATTTTACGCCGTGTTGTTTGATTATTTTTGCCGCATTTACGCCCATTCCAAAGAATATTTGAACAATACCTATAGCAATGGCAAAAACCATCATGGGATCATAACCATGGAGTGCAGCTTTATAGTTATTTCCAGTTACAAACAGGTGTTTTACGTCGGCTAACCAACTCCAAGTAACTACGTCGAGTGCAATACCAAAAAAAGAACCTGTGACTAAACCTACAACCATGGTCATAGCACTCAGCCATTGTCCTAATGTAGCGAATGATCTGAGTTCTGGCTTTAATTTTCTCTTTAATAACGTAGCCACAACAAAAATCAATAAACCATAACCGCCATCGCCTAAACAAAGACCAAAAAACAACATAAAGAAAGGCGCCAGAAATGGTGTTGGATCTAATTCGCTATAATTTGGAAGAGCGAACATTTTTGTAATTGGTTCGAATAATTTAGTAAAATAGTTGTTTTTTAGTTTAATAGGAATGTTTTCGTCAATTTTTGGATTTGACAGTTCGTAATAAATACCTGATTCATCAAGCAGTTTAATTAATGCTGTTTCTGACCCTTCTGGGCAAAACCCTTCTAACAACATCACTTTATCTCCCGTTGTAGCTTCTGTACTTAATTCTACTTTTTGGAAATCAATGCCTTGTTCTACCTCTACAAAATAGTGTTTTAGGTTGTTGAGATTGTTCAAAACCCAAGCTTCCAATTTTGCTTGATGGGCAATGAGTAATAAGTTTTGCGCCTCTACATCACGTAATAGTTGTGTGTAATTATGCGAATTTAAGGTGATTTGATCAGCGTCTAATACTATTTTTTCAGGATTAATCGTTACAAAATAAATAGTAGAAGCGAGTTGACCGATTTTAAAGGCTTGAAATTTTGTTTCCCATTCAGGCTGGAATTTACGTTCATTACAACTAAAAAATTGTAATATAAAACCATCGTTTACTAGTTTTTCTAATCGTTCAGAACTAAAATCTCCCCACACTTGCATACGTTCTGCCTCTTTCTGTGTGTTAGCTATTTGTTGTTGTAACCTTGTTTTTTCACTTTGTAAGGCGTCAAATGTGCTTAGCAAATTGGAACCGTCGTATTGGGAGACAGCGTGTGGAGTAGTATCTGGTAATATCGAAGTTTCAGCTTCTGTGATGCTTTTTTTGATTTTTGATGCTAATTGCATCTTTTCGCGTAATTGATCGTTTTCAACAATGCCTTTTGGTTTTTCGGCCACATGCAATACTCCTACATCTCGGAGTTGTTCCAAGAAAGCGGTATAGTGTTTGTGATACACCAAAAAAACATATTTTTTCATCTTAACTATCATAATACTTCTGTTTGGCGTTTACCTTTTACAATCTTTTGTGACGCTTTCGACAAATTTTCTTCATCTTCCATGAATCGTTTTATCTTACGAATAGCATCTTCGTAGCCCGGAATTTGTACCTTTTCAAACAAATTTACTTTTTGAGTCGTTTTTTTACGAGCATATTCTAACAAATTCAATTTTTCAGCACTAAATTCACGTTCAATGCCTACTTGTGCCAACTCTTTCAGCTGTGATAATCCGTCGGCATACCATTTTGGAGAATTAAATAGGCTGAAAGATTTCGTTTTATAAATGACTTCATCCAACAATGGAATTCTCACGCCAGCAATTTTTTTGACACTCATTTTCACATCTTCTACCGTAAGAAGTGAGGTGTCGAATTCTCCCCATAACGCCAACATTTGATCGTATGCGGCAATTCGTTGTTCCACTTCTTGTTCCAAACGTATGATATCATTTTTGGCTCGTTTCACCTCCATACGCAACGCACTCTCCTTGTTTTTAATGGTAGGTAAAGCACGCACACGCATCTTGAGGTTCTTTTCTAAACCTTGCAGTGATGTTTTGTTATATTGAAATATTATTGCCATCTTATTTCTCGACTATTTCCAGTATTTTTCAACTAATTCTTGTTTAATATTCACTTCTTCTGGTTGGAAATGTTCTGCAAAAAGATGCCATGCCACATCCAACATTTTGGTTGTATCTATATTAACGTCTATAGCTAAGAGTTGTTCAGCATATCCTTTTGCAAAGGATAATGTACGTTCATCGTAGTCGGTTAAATCAAAACCGTTTTCCAATTTTGTTTTTGCGTTTGCAGCATCAGCATACAAACGTACCGCGGCATTCATCACTTGTGGATGGTCTTCGCGAGTTTTTTTGCCAGCTACTAATTGTTTCAAGCGTGACAGTGAGCGGAATGGATCCACAATAACTTTACCAATATCAGAGTCGCGGCGAAGAAATAGTTGACCTTCAGTGATATAGCCTGTATTGTCTGGGATTGAGTGGGTGATATCGCCACCAGAAAGTGTGGTCACGGCAATAATGGTGATAGAACCACCTGCTGGAAATTGTACAGCTTTTTCGTAAATTTTAGCTAAGTCAGAATAGAGTGAACCTGGCATCGAATCTTTGGAAGGAATTTGATCCATACGGTTCGATACAATGGCTAATGCATCGGCATAAGAGGTCATATCAGTCAATAAAACCAATACTTTTTGATTTTTTTCTACTGCGAAATACTCGGCAGCAGTCAATGCCATATCAGGAATTAAAAGTCGTTCAACGGGTGGATTCTCGGTGGTATTCATAAATGACACAATACGATCGAGAACGCCAGCATTGTTAAATACATTTTTAAAATAGAGGTAATCGTCGTTAGTTAATCCCATTCCACCTAAAATAATTTTGTCGGCTTCTGCACGTAAAGCCACATTGGCCATTACTTGATTGTAAGGTTGGTCTGGATCGGCAAAAAATGGTATTTTTTGTCCTGAAACCAATGTGTTATTTAAGTCGATGCCAGCGATTCCTGTAGCAATCAACTCTGAAGGTTGCTCACGACGCACAGGATTTACCGAAGGACCTCCCGTTTCTACTTCTTTACCTTCAATTTCTGGCCCGCCGTCAATCGGATCGCCAAAGGCATTAAAAAATCGTCCTGCCAATTGGTCGCTTACCTTGAGCGAAGGCGTTTTTCCAAGAAATATGACTTCTGCATCGGTCGGAATTCCATCGGTACCGCCAAAGACTTGTAACGTCACTTCGTCTCCCATAATTTGTACCACCTGCGCTAACTTGCCGTCGATAGTTGCCAACTCTTCATTGCTGATGTCAGTTGCTTTCAACGAACAGGTGGCTTTGGTAATCTGGTTGATTTTAGTATATATTTTCTGAAATGCTTTTGTTGCCATAATTCAATATCGTTTTATTTTTTCTTTTCGTCTATGATTGACTGTACTTTTGCGACATAGTTCTCGAATTTTTCGCTATGAAATTCGCTATAATTCATCTGTTTACACACATTGATTACTTTTTTAAAGTAGTCGATAACTTCTAAAAAAGAGTCGAATTCATAATCGTTATCGCAAATATCCATTATAAGGTTGAGCATATATTCTTGACGATCGAGCGGAGTTACTGAATCGACATCATCAAAGGCATCTTGTTGCAAAATGACATAGTCGATAATTTCCGATTTCCAAAAGGTCACATGATATTCCACAGGCACGCCGTCGTCACCCAAAATATTGATCTGTTCTTGCACCTCTTTACCGCGTTGCAAAATAGTTTTCATTTGATTGACTTTCCCAATCCAGTCACCTTGAATTTTAGT
>DATFIF010000091.1:0-2000 GCA_035270405.1 Paludibacteraceae bacterium
ACAAGCTTTGATTTGAATAACCATTTTGAAGACGATGTTGTACGTATCGAAAAATTTAATTCAAATAAAATTTGGTCAGCTGCTTTGTACGATGCAGAGCAGGGTTACGCTTACGTTAAACGATTCCCGTTTGAACCATCATTCAAGCGAACTTCATTTATTGGAGAAAGTCAACTGTCGAAATTATATGTGTTGTCGGATCAAGTATATCCGCGATTTGAAGTTACAATGGGCGAGGGCGATTCTTTCCGAGAACCATTTATAGTTGATGTCGAAGACTTTATCAGCTCAAAAAGTTATAAAGCTAAAGGAAAACGAGTCACTACGTGGCATGTCGACAAAATTAAAGAAATAGAGCCATTACGTTTGCCCACACCTGAAGTAACGCCTGAGCCAGACACGACTGATGATGTAACAGTAGATGAAACGAGTGTTGAAGAGACAAAAAAGAGTAAACCAACGAAAGTAAATACGGCAAAACTTGTTGAGTCCGACGACACAGCCAATATCGAAATTATTACTGTTGATACCACAAAAGAGGAAGAAATAGAAGAAAAAGAAGTCGTTTCCACGCGTAAAAAGCAAGAGCCTAAAACAGAAAAAAAAAATGAGGAAATTGATGAAATTACAGGTCAAATGAGCCTTTTTTAATATTATTTACTGATAGAAAATCTTAACCAATTGTAACCTAATATTCTAAGCATGGAACAAATCAAGTCGTTTAATGAACTTGAATCTTATTTAACCTCTGTATTATCACGCAAAAAGCTAGCGGTTGCCAACGCCGTTGATAGTCATACATTGGAAGCTGTAATGGATGCTGTACACAAAGGCGTTATAGAAGCTTACTTGATAGGCGATGCGGCAACCATTGAAAATTATTTTTTATCCGACTTTAAACCTTCTCCTTTTGTTCACATCATAGACATTCCTGATGTACAGAAAGCCACCTTAGAAGCTGTACGCATGGTACACGATGGAGAATGTGATATTTTAATGAAAGGTTTAGTCAATACGGACGTTATTTTACGAGCGATTTTAGACAAAGAAAAAGGTATTCTGAAACCTGGCCGAGTAATGACCTACAATGCCGTTTTGGAAATTCCTTCCTATCGTAAATTGTTGTTTTTTTCAGATCCAGCTGTCATACCTGAACCTACAAAAGAGCAACGTATAGAAATGATAAAATATGCCATTCAAACGGCTTATAAATTTGGTGTCGAACGTCCTAAGATTGCCCTCATTCATGCCACAGAACAGGCTAATCCAAAGATTCGATTTATGCAGGATTATTTGGATATTGTAGAACTTTGGCGCGACGGTTGTTTTGGCGAAGTTATTCTAGATGGACCTGTGGATATGTTTTTGGCCTTGGATAAAGAAAGAGGAGCTATCAAAAATGTGCCTACACCTATTCTCGGGGATGCTGACATCTTAATTTTCCCTGATTTTCAAACAGCTAATTCATTTTACAAAACACTTTCTATCTTTGCTAATGCTAACATGGCGGGTTTACTCCAAGGACCTGAAAATCCTGTCGTTCTTACGTCGCGTAGCGAAAGCGTGCATTCCAAATTTTGCAGTATTTGCATGGCTTGCATACTGTGCTAACCTAATTTTGTAACCTCTTACATTCGCACGATGTTTAAAATTTTAGTAATCAACCCCGGCTCAACTTCAACTAAATTTGCTGTTTTTCATGATGAAACTACTATTTTTCAGCAAACGTTACGCCACAGTGGTGACGAATTAAAACCATTTCCGACAATAGCTTCACAATATACGTTTCGAAAAGAGGTATTACTAGCTTGTCTAAAAGAAAATCACATATTACTCGATTTTGATATTATTGTTGGACGCGGAGGAATTTTAAAACCTTTGAAATCTGGTGTTTACGCCATTAATGAAACAATGAAAGTTGATTTATTAACGGCAAAATATGGAGAACATGCGTGTAATTTAGGTGGTTTGATAGCATCTGATATCGCAAAACACGTTGG
>DATFIF010000092.1:0-6234 GCA_035270405.1 Paludibacteraceae bacterium
CAAGAAAACAAAAGACAAAGACACTTTAATTACTGAAATACGCAGGGTTATTCGTGCAAGTATTGGGAATAGAGCAAAAGAAAGTTTAGTAGTTGATTTTATTAATGAAACTGAACTGGATAAACTTCAAGATAAAGCAAATGTCATAGATTCATTCTTTCAATTTGCACAAAGCAAGCAGAAAACGGAAGCATTAGAATTAATAGCAGAAGAAAATTTAAATGAAGAAGGAGCAAAGCGATATATAACAGCTTCTTTAAAGCGTGAATATGCAAGTGAAAACGGTACGGAACTAAATACACTTTTGCCAAAAATGAGTCCATTAAACCCACAATATTTGACCAAAAAGCAGAATGTTTTTCAAAAGTTGACCTTGTTTGTAGAGAAATTTAAAGGTATTGGAGGTCAAATTTAAAAAAATAGAACTGCATAACTATTTTTTTTGAAACACAAATTCCATCAACCATTACAAAACAAAAAAGGCCGCTAAATAGCGACCTTTTTTTGTGGGCGTTGACGGATTCGAACCGCCGACCCTCTGCTTGTAAGGCAGATGCTCTGAACCAGCTGAGCTAAACGCCCGAACTACATCTTTTGTAAAACTAATATCGAAACTAACTTTCCTATTGGAAGTGGGCGTTGACGGATTCGAACCGCCGACCCTCTGCTTGTAAGGCAGATGCTCTGAACCAGCTGAGCTAAACGCCCGAAGGATTACTTTCACAAAAGTGGTGCAAAGGTAATATAAATTTAATATCTGCCAAAGTCTTTTTCGTTTTTTTTTAAATAATTTCAGCTACCACAAAATTACTGCCACCAACAAAAATAAAATCTGTTGTGGAAGCGGCTTTTTTTGCAGCAGATAAGGCTTCAGTAACAGTGGCATAGGCATTACCAGTTAATCCGAATGCAGAAGCTTGTGCTTGTAATTTATGTTCGTCCAAGGCACGTGGAATTTGCGCTTTGGTAAAATAATAGATGGCATTTTTAGGCAAAAGAGCTAATACTTGATCGATTTTTTTGTCGCTTACCATACCAAATACGATATGTAAACGCTCAAACGTTTGTTGTTCGAGTTGTTCTACAATTAAACGAATTCCGCCTTCGTTATGACCCGTATCGCATACGACCGTAGGATTTTCGCTCACAACTTGCCAACGACCTTGAAACCCTGTGCGTTCCACCACTTCCAAAAATCCCTGTTGAACAGCTTCTTCCGTAATCGTAAAATTCTGTTGTTGTAATTGTGCCACAGCCACTAAAACGGTACGACTATTTTTCTCTTGATAGAAACCTTTTAAAGCACAATTTGGCAACACCGTGTCAGCAAACTCTTTGTCAGCAAATATGATGGGCGCATTCAAATGAGTAGCCACGCGTCTAAATATTAGCGCGGATTCAGGCTCTGTTTCGCCGATGATAATAGGAGTATTTTCTTTTATAATACCAGCCTTTTCTACCGCAATTAACTCAAGCGTATCACCTAAAATGTCCGTGTGATCAATACTTATATTCGTAATGATAGATAATTCAGGTTGAATGATATTCGTGCAATCCAATCGACCACCCAACCCTACTTCTATCACCGCTATATCCACCCGTTGTTGTTCAAAGTATTGAAAAGCCAATGCCGTTGTAAGTTCAAAAAACGAAAGTTTTAACTGCTCTATCAACGCTTTATTCGTTTCTACAAAATTTACGACGGATTGTTCGGGAATCATCGTTCCATCAACACGAATGCGTTCACGAAAATCACGCAAATGAGGCGACGTATATAATCCGACTTTGTAGCCAGCACATTGCAATACCGAAGCCAACAAGTGCGACGTAGAACCTTTACCGTTTGTGCCTGCTACGTGAATGGTTTTATATGCTCGGTGTGGATGCTGAAAAATAGTATCGAGCAGTAACGTATTCTCTAAACCTTTTTTGTAAGCCATCGACCCGTGTTGTTGAAACATGGGCGCCTGAGCGTACAAATAGTCGATGGTTTCGGAATAAATCATATTTTTTTTATTAAAAATCAAACAAAAGTAATCAAAAAAATGGTTACATTTACACCTTGATTTCACGTTATCTGTTCAACAAACTATATCACGCTGATTGTTATAAGATTATCTCTCATAGTATCGTTTTTAATTATCACTTCAACATCACACTGTCATGAAAAAGAATTTTGTTTTGGACACAAACGTTATTTTACACGACTATAAATGCCTTCGTAGTTTTGAAGAAAATGACGTTTATTTACCTATAATGGTGCTCGAAGAGTTAGATTATTTCAAAAAAGGGAATGAACAACTCAATTTCAATGCACGTCAATTTGCGCGAGAATTGGATGATTTAATTGATGACAAATTTTTCCCTTCGGGCGCTAGTTTGGGCGAAGGAAAAGGACGTTTATATATTTTAGCTAAAAATGTCTTTCCAAAAGAGTTGCAGGAAGCTTTTATTGAAAAAACGCCTGATCATTTGATTTTAGGTGCTACTTTGCAATTAAGTAAAGACCATCCAGAAACGAAAACAATCTTAATCACGAAAGATATCAATTTGCGAGTCAAAGCACGAGCAATCGGGATTTTAGCCGAAGATTATATCACCGATAAAGTTACCAATCCCGACGTTTTCGATCAAAAACAAATCATATTTGAGGACATTAGTCCTGAGTTGATTGATCAACTCTACACGTCGGCCGATGGTGTTGACATTCACGAATTTACCTTTCAATCGGATGTAGACTCTAACGATTGTTTTGTATTAAAAAGCAATCGAGCAAGCGCTTTAGCTCGTTATATTCCATCAGAAGAAAAAGTGCAACGTGTCGAAAAAAAACGGGCTTTTGGCATCGAGCCACGCAATGCAGAACAAGCTTTTGCCATGGAAATTTTACTCGACGATCGGATACAATTAGTTGCGCTCACGGGACGTTCAGGAACAGGAAAAACATTATTGGCGCTTGCCGCATCGCTCCAAAAAAACGAAGATTACAAACAGATTTTGTTGGCGCGCCCCATCGTGCCGTTAGCTAATAGAGATTTGGGCGCATTGCCTGGAGATGCACAAGAAAAAGTAGCACCCTACATGCAGCCACTATTTGACAATTTGAATGTCATCAAAAACAATCTTTCCTATCAAGGAAAAGAGATGGCTGTACTGGACGAACTACAAAAAAATAACCGGCTCGTGATTGAAGCTTTGGCTTATATTCGTGGACGTAGTTTGAGCGAAACGTTTTTTATTATTGACGAAGCACAAAACCTCACGCCACACGAAATAAAAACGATTATCACACGTGCTGGCGAAGGTACAAAAGTGGTGTTTACTGGCGATATTCATCAGATTGATTCGCCCTATTTGGATATGCAGTCTAATGGATTAGTCTATATGATTGATCGCATGAAAGGACAAGATATTTTTGCTCATGTCAATCTTATCAAAGGTGAACGAAGTGAATTATCGGAATTGGCGAGTAATTTGTTGTAACGATTATGGCGGAAATTCGTATTGATAAATGGTTGTGGGCTGTTCGCCTCTTTAAAACGCGTAGTTTGGCTACCGAAGCGTGTAAAAAAGGCAAAATAATTGTCCAAAATAGGCCCGTAAAACCATCAAAAAATATCGCTATCGGTGACATTATTCAAATTCGTCGTAATCCAATTGTCTATTCGTTTAAAGTCTTAAATGTTAGTCAAAATAGAATGGGAGCGAAATTAGTGCCACAATTTATGGCACACGTCACCACGCCCGACCAATTGGCATTGTTAGAGATACTAAAACTCGAAGAAAAAAATAAACGAACCAAAGGATTAGGTCGCCCAACGAAAAAAGAACGTCGTGATTTAGATGAATTTGTTGACGATAATCCCTTTTTTATGACTGAAGAGTGGGATTTTGACGAGTTGGGCAAATAACACTCCGATAAAAATAAAAATTAATTAATAACTTTGCAAAAATCATTTTGCACAAAAAACAAAAACATGGAACAACCAAAAAACCAATTAAACATTGAACTATCTCCAGAAATAGCTGAAGGCATCTATTCCAATTTAGCGATTATTTCTCATTCATCATCAGAATTTGTGGTAGATTTTATCCGCATCATGCCTGGCACACCCAAAGCCAATGTAAAATCTCGCATCATTCTTACGCCGGAACATGCCAAACGTTTGTTGATGGCGATGGAAGAAAACGTAGCAAAATACGAGGCGCAAAATGGTAAAATAAAAGTTGAAAATGCCAATCAGCCAATGCCACTCTTTGGAGGTGGACAAGCTTAGGCAATTTTCAAATATTAAATAACTTACTTTTAGTTCGTGTTACAATCCGTCAAGCAGTTCATGCAAGAGCAATCGATGCCAACTTCCGGTGCCAAATTGGTGGTAGCTGTGAGCGGTGGCGCCGATTCTGTTGTCTTGCTTGATATTCTTGTGAAACTCGGTTATCAATGCGTTATTGCGCACTGTAACTTCCACCTACGAGGTGCAGAATCGGATGCCGACATGATTTTTGTGCAAGCATTAGCAAAACGCTTCCATCTGCCGTTACACATCATCCACTTTGATACGCCAGCGATTGCTAACGAACGCAAAATCTCTATCGAAATGGCTGCGCGCGATTTACGTTACGAATGGTTTAGGGAGTTGTTGAAATCAGAAAACTGTGGTGCGGTAGCTATTGCACATCACGCTAATGATACCGTAGAAACCTTTTTTATCAATTTATCAAGAGGAACAGGAATTCGAGGTTTACTTGGAATTAAAGCACAAAACGACCAAATCATTCGTCCGCTACTGCAGTGTAAACGTTCACAAATTGAGGCTTACGCCCACGAACACGGTTTAGATTTCAGAACGGACAGTACGAATGTAGATACGCTTTTTGTGCGAAATAAAATTCGCCAAAATATAGTTCCGCAATTTCAAGCGATTAATCCCGCATTTACAGAAACGATGTGTCAAAATTTAGAACATCTCACTGATGTAGCCGAAATCTATACGCATGCTGTAGAAAAAGCACGTACGCAACTTTTCAAGGTAGAAAACGAGATTACCTATCTTTTTATCGACGAATTAAAGCGATTTCCTGCATTTCGTACCATTCTCTATGAATTGTTACAGCCCTACAATTTTAATTCGGACACTGTTCAAACCATTGTTAAGAGTTTAGACGGATTATCTGGCAAAGAATTTTACTCAACGACGCATCGGCTCATCATCAATCGTGCTAAAATAGAAATTGAAACCTTTCAAGAGGCTGACAACACGCACCACACGATTGCGTTCGGAGTGAAAAAACTAACTGAACCTATAAAGTTAGAGATAAATCACATAAAAGGAGTTCCTGAAATCAAAAAAAATAAAAAATCAGCTTATTTAGATGCTGACAAACTTCTGTTTCCACTTGTATTACGTCATTGGGAAGAGGGCGACACGTTTATTCCATTCGGTATGACACAACGTAAAAAAGTAAGTGATTTTTTCATCGACGAAAAAATCAGTCGCTTGATGAAAGACAAATTATGGATTTTAACTTCCGAAAAAGAAATCGTTTGGATTGTCGGACATCGTATTGACAACCGTTTCCGCATTAACGATAACACAAAATCAACACTGGTAATAAATTTTACGAAATAAAATAAAAGTCGTAAAATAATTATAAGTATCTTTGTCACCTTAAATTTAAAACCTTATTCCATGAGAAAACTCGTGTTACTTATGATGTTTGCCATCACATTTGTTGGCTGTGGACATCAAAAAAATGGTGCAACAAGCACTAAAAAATCTGCTGTAGTGGAAAATTTACCAAGTCATATCAACTTTTCGAACTCTTTTCGTGCTTTTTGGAACGATTTCTACAAAGACACCAAAGGTGCTAAAACATTAGAAAACTACGTGCCATCGGAAGCTTTTCAAAAACATCCTGCGATATCGAGTGTTGACAGTGTATTTGTAGTATCTGGTTATTTAACCATTACATCTGCATTTGACCAAGCCGCTTTTGAAGCGTTAGGAGGCACCATTACCACTTTAGACGCCACCACTGTAACGTTCAAAATGCCACTAACCAAATTACCTGAAATGATTCAAATGAAAGGTATCGAATCGGTAGAAGCTGCCATCAAAGTATTCAAACGAAATTAAACCTTAATTTAATTCTTATAATCTCTTTAAAAAAAACAAATGAAAAAAACTTATGCTTTAGTTGCATTCCTTTGCTTGTCATTAGTGATAATAG
>DATFIF010000093.1:0-19594 GCA_035270405.1 Paludibacteraceae bacterium
GGAAATCCGCAAACTAGTGTGCGATAAAAACCTTTATGCGCAACTGCTGCACTAATATTATTTTGTCCGTAACGCATCACCGTAAACGCATTTTTATCGGCAGGTTCTATTCCGTCAGGAGCCTCCACGGCATATTGACGATCATTGAGCGTGGTGCAAAAAGTTAGATTGCCAATAAAAGAACAATTTGGAGCATATACTGCCACCACCTTCCCATCTTGCGCTGCGCGATCGGTACGAAAGGTATATTTTAAAATAGTTTCCGCAAACTTTTTATCCGCGACTGTTGGATTTGGAGATTTCCACAAATCCGTACCCACATAAGCTCCACTCACAAAAATGGCACCACCTTGGAGACAATACTCAGTGACTGCTTTTTGCATGGCAGAAGTAAATGTTTTAAAATCTGGCGTCGAATTGTTAGCGCCCAAGAAACTTTGCTTTTGTTTACCTAAAATCAAATCAACTGCTTTGTAATCAGATAAATTGACACTTCTTTCCTCGACCGCTTCGTTGCTACTCGAAGAGAATGAATAACCAGCTTTGAGTAGCGCTTTCCCATGTGTCAATGGATAATCAAAGGTATTTCCTGCAATAATTTGAGTTTCGTAATCGCTATTACTCGCTCCCCAACCTGGCGCATCATCGTCAAGCCAAGGCTCCGAACGACGAAATTCATGCTGCGCACCCACATACGATATGTTGCGTAAATAAGGAACGCCTGCGTCAAGCCACTCAGGAAATCCAGCAAAATCACCAGCAGAAAATCCTTCAGGGGCAGAAATACGATCAAAACCATTAACAACTAAAACGGTATGTGCAGATTGGCTGTTACGACCAACAGAAAGAATTTCGGATGGGAAACTGGCACCACCATCATTTACAGCAACCACTTTGTAACTATAAATTTTATCGGATTTAATAGGCAGTTTGCACGTCGTTGCTTGCACTAAAACCCCATTGTCAAAGCCACCACCTTCAGTACGCGTATACACAACGTAAGCACTTGGGAAAGCAGTTGGCTCGAGCGTATCAGTTGCCGAACGCCAATTTAATTTCACACTATCGCCCAAAAGTTGAGCAGAAAAATGAGTCACAGGTAAAGGTTGTACTACGTAAGGTGTTCCATTTTGAACGGACAAAAACCGCAGCATTCCTTTGTAAATAGAACGACAGGCTGTAAATTGAAAACGTGGGTCGAGTCCCAATTGCATATCCGTAAAGTTCTGATGCGACAACAGTTCTAACAACATTGAAGGCACTTCTGGACGACGCGACTCGGCATAATTCTTATTCCACATCCCACGAAACGACCAAGTTGTGTCATACACGTTACGCATATCATCAACAACGGACATAGAAACTAAATCTGTTAAATCGCGCGAAGCGTAGCGCGATTGTCCATTTGGGAATATTTTTTTTCCACTACCATTGTTAAAGTCTGTCGTATAAATACCCAATGTGCCAACAATGGTATCTTTTTTTACACCTGCATCACTATGAAGCCCAAAAGCTATATCAATAGGAATTCCCAAGCCAACAGAATCAGGCGTATTAACAGAACCTTGATTGAGCCAATTGACCCAAGCACCACGAGACACATAATCGTCCTGATAATCGTTCAAACCATTCGAGATACGATAGACTGACACTGGAGCTCCTGCCCATTGTAGCCAATAGCGACCAGCTTCGAGGTAACGTGCGCGACCGCTAATTTGACAATCAGATTTTGTAAAACAGGAGAGTAAGCGTGGCTTTTTAGTCTTGATGGTATCCAATAAAGCGCTATCAGCTAAACAGCGAGAGATATTTCCCATTCCGCCACCAAAACGCACCGCATCGGCAGAGATATAGCCATTCAGTTTACTTTCGTTAGTTAAAACCACTTTACCAATTTCCGGATTTAATCCTTTTTTAAAATCAAATGTACCCAGATAAATCCAAGTGCCACCGCCCATCGTTTGATTAACTCTAAATTCTGTTACGCCACCAAGATGATGAACACTGTAATGAGCATCAGGAATAGCGTTTACATCTGTTTTATAGGAGATAGAAACGGCGTAGGAACCATCTTCTGGAATAGCAGGAGTCCACTCAAAAACGGCATCCGCCACGCGAGCCGTTTTAAATTTTCGTGAAGTTCCTTCAATAAATGGATTTTGAGTGTCAACATAATAGTCACGTTTACGAGTAAACCCAAGAGCAGTAGTAGTTACATCTTTTTCATTCTGATATGTTTCAGCATACATAGATGTTTTTGATAAATCGTCGTTATCTACAATTATTTCGTGCGTTTGCACATCGCGTTCTCGCGGTAAAAAAACATTAGCACCTGCATTTTCAAGCATTGGCAGCAAATAAGTCAACACGTAGGACATTGTAAATTTATCCTCAACCGTTTCGAACAAACGAGCTCGTTGCCAACGCCAACGATCAGTTCTTTGGTCGTAATACCAGCCATGTCCATGCCACAAAGCGATATTTCTATTAGTAAATCCGGAAGTAACGGCGTAAGGCTGCGATACATTTGTGATAAAAGGAGTTGGCTCTTTATTCGTAAACGATAACCGACTCGCATCAACACGTTCGTCGCGATAAGCATTGGGAATGAGTGTAGAAATGGCAACATTATCAGCATAAATGACCACTTTATATTTAGGATAAGTGGGTGAAATAATTTTTATTAGTTCACGATTCATGCGATTAACTAATTCGGGGCGAAAAGGTATAGAACCAAAATAACCATTGGTATAGACACTGACCGTTTTATAATATTTATTAACTTGGATTTTTTTTAAGTTGAAAGCACCAAACATTTCGTACTGTTTGGCATACCCTTGCAACCACTCAGAAACAGCAGATTTTACTTCTGGAGTTTGTGCCACAGAAATCGTTGCCATGAAAAACAGTGAGAAAATAACCAGTCCTATCTTTTTTGTCATACCGTGCCGTTAGTTTTGAAACTTCAAAGATAACCTTTTCATGTTATTCTACCAATTCGTACCACAGAAATTTATTAACAAAGAATCGTTGTTCAAGCCGATTTTTTTCGCTTAATTTGCATAACAAAAAAACAGGAAAAGATGATTCTAATAGCGGATAGCGGTTCTACATCTACCAATTGGGTTTTAGCAGAAAATGGGAACAGCGTGCAATCTATATTTACCTCGGGAATTAATCCCTTTTATCAAACCGAAAAAGAGATTTCACGTGTCGTTTCAACTTTACTTCCAGCCATTCGAGTGCGTGAAGTTGAAGCAGTCTATTTCTACGGAGCAGGCTGTGTTGCCGATAAAATAGAATTGGTAAAAAGAGCTATTTCAGAGTCCTTTCCACAAGCGAAAATTCAGGTAGAATCTGATTTAATAGCTGCTGCACGCGGATTATTACAAGATAAAGCTGGCATTGCCTGTATTTTAGGAACGGGTTCAAACTCCTGTTTTTATGATGGGAAAAATAGCGTTCGAAATATTTCGCCATTAGGATTTATTTTAGGAGACGAAGGAAGTGGTGCTGTTTTAGGAAAGAAATTTGTAGGTGATTGTTTGAAAAATCAACTTCCAACCGATTTACGAGATTCTTTTTTGCACACCTTTCAATTAACTGCGAGTGATGTTATCAATAATGTGTACAAACAGCCGTTCCCCAATCGTTATTTAGCTCAATTCGTCCCTTTTTTAGCAGAGAATATAGCGGAACCTGCCGTTTACAAATTAGTATTTGACAGTTTTACAGAATTCTTTGTGCGCAATGTGATGCAATACGAACAATACGAACAATATCCCATTTCATTTGTCGGTTCGGTAGCCTACTATTTTAAAGACGTATTGGAAATTGTAGCGACTGAACTAGCATTAACACTTGGTGAAGTTAAACAATCGCCTATTGAAGGCTTGGTTAAATTTCACATAAACCATTAAAAAACAGAAGATGAATCCTAAAATCGCCCATTTTTTTTCGTTCGCATTTCAGCCTTTTTTAACACCCATTTATGCCATTATCATGCTAATGAACATGTGGTATTCTAAACTCTTGTTTGATACTACCACACGTGTTGGCATTATTTTGGCTGTCATTCTATTTACACTGCTTATTCCCTTTTTAGGAACCTTGATTTTGGCAAAGTTAGGTCTTGTAAGTGATTATTACCTTAAAGACAGAAAAGAACGTACGGGGCCGTATATCATCACTTTTTTATCTTATTTACTGTGCATACGCTTCTTTATTTGGATAGGCATTGACAGTTGGGTGATTTTTATAGCCGCTGGCACAACGCTGGCAATAATGATTATCGCTATCGTTAATCTATTTTGGAAAATTAGTGCTCATATGAGCGGTATGGGCGGTTTGTGCGGCTCTATCTTCGCAGCAGCGTTTGTCTTTCACAGCAATCCAATAGGGCTTTTTATCATCGTTATTTTATTAAGTGGTTTAGTTGCATGGAGCCGTTTGAAGCTTAAAGCACATACGTCAGGACAAGTACTCGCTGGCTTTTGTGTCGGATTTTTAGGCGCATTTCTCCCTATTTTATTCTTGTAATGAAACTAAAACAGTTCTATATTGTTATTTTCCTAGCCTGCGTGTCACTGGTGGTGGCACGGCCAATTGCTATTCCCGTTGACTTACAAAATGCCACCATTAGTTTTGTAGTGAGTGACGTAAAAACAGGAAAAAATGTATTAGAACATCATTCCAATCAAACAGCAACACCCGCTTCCATCACAAAATTAGTGACCACCGCTACTGCGCTCGAATTATTGGGTGGAGATTTTCGATTTATTACAACAATTGCTCACGACGGCAGCTTATCAAATGGCATTCTTACGGGCAATTTGTACGTTATTGGTTCTGGAGATCCCACGCTTGGCTCTGCTTATTTCAAGGATGAAAATTTTCTTACAAACTGGTGCGAGCAGCTAAAAAAAATAGGTATTAAAGAGATATCTGGAAATATCATTGCTGATGCGCGTATTTATGACGACGAAGCCATACCTGTTCGTTGGACGTGGGAAGATATGGGAAATTATTATGCTGCGGGCGTTTATGGAATTTCACTGTTCGACAATACTACACGCATTACATTACGTTCAAAAGAGGTCGGTTCCACACCAGAAATCAGTTCGATAGAGCCGCAAATTCCAAATTTAGAAATCGTTAATTATTTAAAATCTACAAACATTACATTCGATAGCGCTTATGTATACGGAATGCCCTACGAAAACCATCGTTATTTGCGCGGCGAAATACCCGCCCATCGTGATAAGTTTGTGATAAAAGGCGACATCCCAAATCCGCCACTCTTTTTGGCAGAGCAGTTCAAACAGGAATTAATCAAACACACTATCGCCGTCAAAGGTTTAGCCACAGACAAAGTACCACCATACGTTACTCGTACCACTCTTTTTGAACATCAATCGCCAAGATTGGGGGAAATTTGCAAAATTACCAACTTTGTGAGCAACAACAATTTTGCAGAACATATTTTTAAACACTTAGCTTTGCAGCGTAGTCCATTAGCTACTAACACGTTAGCAAAAGATGTGATTCTTAATTTCTGGCAAAAGAAAGGCATTAATACTCAGTCCGTATCACTCAATGATGGTAGCGGATTATCGCCCATGAATGGATTTTCTGCCAATTTTTTGAATGAAATTCTCTGTTATATGATGCGTTCTAAAAATTCACACCTGTTTCTCGAAACTATTCCACGAGCAGGAACGGAAGGTACTGTCAAAAACTTTTTGAACGACAAGTGTATCAAAAGCACCATACGAGCAAAAAGTGGCAGCATGAAAGGCGTACAAACTTATGCTGGCTACATTCAAAAAACAGATGCCATTTACAGTTTTTGTGTCATTATCAATAACTACAACGGTTCTCGCACACAAGTACGTAAAACAATCAAACATTGGCTATCTCCGATTATCAAATGAATCATTTACACCTGTTAGAAGTCGATTCTACAAACGCTTGGCTGCGCTCAAATCTATCAAACTGCGCTCATGGATTTGTCGTTTCTACCGATTATCAAACTACCGGAAAAGGACAAGCCAACAATCAGTGGGAATCAAAATGTGGCGCAAATTTATTAATGAGCATCTTATTAGAACCGACTAAAATAGCCGCTCACGAACAATTTTTACTCTCACAATTAGTTTCCGTAGCCATCGTCAACGTACTTCAAAATGCACTAAACAAAGAAGTACGCATAAAATGGCCCAACGATATTTACGTCGGAGATAAAAAAGTGTGTGGAATTTTAATTGAAAACACAATTATTGGCGGAAAATTAGCAAAATCGATTATTGGCGTAGGCATCAACGTGAATCAAAAAGCGTTTAAAAGTGATGCGCCTAATCCAGTTTCGATGTTTCAAATAGCTGGTAAATTGTTTGATTACCAGTTACTTTTAGAAGAACTTGCTAGCACCATTTTAAAAGAATATGACTCTTTTTCTACACTAAAATCGGAAGAGTTACAACACATCTATTTTGCTAAACTTTACCGAAATAGCGGCTTTTATCCCTTCAAAATCAACGACGAATTAGTTGAAGCAGAAATTGACTCCATTCTTCCCACTGGTCACATCCGATTACACACAAAAAAAGACGAATACAAGATATTCGCCTTTAAAGAAGTACAATTCGTACTTTAATAATGGTAGTTGTAGAATTAAAAATTCTCAATATTCATAGTCTTTCCATCAAATACACCGTATGAGAATTCACGCATAAAATCACCAAGAATCACAACGCGTGCTTTTGATGCCAACATCAGATTTAAAACAATGTGACGATGCCCAAATATGTAAAAATCAATGGCATGATCCAAAGAGTGATGTTTAGCAAATAAAACTAACGGTTCCCGATCTTCGCCGAGAAATTTAACATCTCTCTTGTCATGTTTTCGCCTATTGCTTTCACTCCAACGAAACCCAAAATTCAGTGCCCAATTGCTCGGCACCAACGAACGAAAAAGACGCTGCACCGTTTTACTATGAAAAAGGGCACGAATAAACGAAAATGGTCGGCTCTTATCTCCTAATCCGTCGCCATGCGCCATGAAAAACTGTTTACCGCCCAATTCTATAGTCAAAGGAGCCATGTGAACAATCAAGCCTACTTCCTGTTCCAAATATCCAAATGTCCACAAATCGTGATTTCCCACAAAAAAATGAACTGGAATACCTGACTCGGTAATTTCACGGAGTTTTCCAAACAAACGGGTAAAACCTTTTGGAACAACCATTTTATACTCGAACCAAAAATCAAAAATATCTCCTAATAAAAATATTTCTGTAGCATCCAATTTGGCCATATCTAACCAATCGACAACTTTTTGTTCGTGAGCACGTGCATCAAGCACCACGCGAGTTCCTAAATGAGCATCAGACAAAAAATAATATTTCACAACGAATTAATTTTATAAAAAACTTACATAAAACCCAATTCTAACAACGCCTCTTCACTCATCATATCACGATCCCATGGCGGATCAAACACCAAATTGATATCCACAGAACTCACACCTTCCATGGCCTCCACTTTCATTTTTACATCTTCAATGATAAAATCTGCAGCAGGACAATTTGGAGCAGTTAAAGTCATTTCAATAGTCACAGCGCCTTCTGGCGTAGATTCTACTTTATAAATCAGACCCAAATCGTAAATATTTACAGGTATTTCTGGGTCGTAAACTGTTTTTAAAACAGCTACTATTTTTTCCTCGAAAGCTAAAAATTCATTTTCCATAATCACTTCATTTGTTGATACAAACTCACAACAAGCCTTAAATGAGTTGCAAAGATAAGTTTTTTTTTCGTACTTTTGCCACAGTAAACAGAAAGAGAAAACAGGGTTGAGAAAAAATAAATTATAAGTAAAACTTCGGATGAAAATTAACACCATAGATTTGGGAAACCAACCGCTTTTTTTAGCTCCCATGGAAGATGTTACCGATCCGGCCTTTCGGTTGCTTTGCAAACGTTTTGGTGCTAATTTGGTCTATACAGAGTTTATATCTGCCGATGCACTCATTCGAAGTGTGAAACGTACCGAACAAAAATTGACCATTCTCCCAGAAGAACGACCGGTTGCCATACAAATTTATGGTCGTGATGTGGAAACAATGGTAGAAGCTGCCAAAATAGTAGAACAGGCAAATCCTGATATTTTAGATTTGAATTTCGGGTGTCCTGTCAAAAAAGTAGCTGGTAAAGGTGCAGGCTCTGGCATGTTGCGCGATATTCCAAAGCTACTCGAAATAACACGAGAAATCGTTAAAGCCGTGAACATTCCGGTAACGGTGAAAACCCGTTTAGGGTGGGACG
Organism: Paludibacteraceae bacterium; assembly: GCA_035270405.1. Lineage (GTDB taxonomy): Bacteria > Bacteroidota > Bacteroidia > Bacteroidales > Paludibacteraceae > W0P28-013. The sequence continues at coordinate 8,330 of DATFIF010000093.1, forward strand.
ATTCGCAAAAAATAATTGTTGATTTAGCAGAGCAGTTACAAGATTGTGGTATTCATGCGTTAGCCATTCATGGCAGAACGCGTGCTCAAATGTACTCTGGTGAAGCCGATTGGACGCTGATTGGCGACGTAAAAAACAATCCTCGTATGCATATTCCCATCATTGGAAATGGCGACGTAACAACTCCTGAACGAGCCAAAGAATGTTTTGATAAATATGGCGTCGATGCTGTTATGATTGGTCGTGGCAGTATTGGTCATCCATGGATTTTTGAAGAAATTCAACATTTTTTGCAAACAGGCGAAAAAATACCTGCTAAAAGTTTCGAATGGCAATCAAATATTATTAAAGAGCACATACTTCGCAGCATCGAATGGCTAAATGATGAGCGTAAGGGAATTGTACATAGTCGCCGCCATTTAGCAAATTCACCTGCTTTCAAAGGAATCGATAATTTCAAACCAACACGCATTGCGATGTTACGTGCTGAGAGCAAAGACGAACTATTTCAGCTCATCGACCAGATTCCAAATCAATTTGACGTAAAATAAATTATCTTTAATTTTTATACCTATGTTATTCATTACTTGGTCTATAACACCAGAAATTGGTGAATTATTCGGAATCACATTTCGCTGGTACGGTATTTTATTTGCTTTCGGACTATTTTTGGGAGGTTGGCTGGTGTACAGTTTATTCAAAAAACGTGGCTACACGCAAAGCCACTATGAATCGCTATTGATTTATCTCTTTTTAGGTATCTTCTTGGGAGCGAGATTAGCACACTGTTTATTTTACGAACCAGCCTATTATTGGACGCATCCGTTAGAAATACTATTACCAATAACTAAATCAGCCTCTGGAAATTTTGTGTTTTCAGGTTATCACGGCTTGGCGAGTCATGGCGGAGGAGCAGGTTTAGCACTTGCTTTGTGGCTCTATTGCCGTCGTTATAAGATGAGGTTTTGGCCAATCGCTGATTTTTTGGCTATGGCAACTCCGCTTGCAGGCGGTTTTATTCGTTTGGGAAATTTAGCAAACTCCGAAATTGTTGGTGCACAAACGGATGTGCCTTGGGCTTTTGTGTTTCCTCTTTTCGACAATGTGCCACGACATCCAGCACAATTGTATGAAGCATTATTCTATTTTGTCCTATTTGGCGTGTTGTTCTTCTTATATAAAACGTATGGCAAGAAATTACCCGAGGGTTTTTTTCTCGCTTTGGTATTAATCGCTATCGGGACTTTCCGATTTTTTATCGAATTTATCAAAGAGATGCAAGTTCCTTTCGAACAAACAATGACCTTAAACATGGGACAATGGTTGAGTTTACCATTCGTAATTATAGGTGCAATTCTGATGATTTATTATTTTCGCCCTCGGCACAAAAACTCGTTGTAATTAAACATTACTATAGTTTTTTTAGTATCTTTGTAATTAAATAGTAGAACAGTCTGTCGCTTCGCTTAGGCGGGGAGGAAAGTCTGGGCAATATAGAGCACCATACTTCCTAACGGGAAGTGGGCCGTGAGGTTCAAGTAGCGTAACAGAAAATAACCGCCACGATTTATCGCGGTAAGGGTGAAAAGGTGAGGTAAGAGCTCACCGTTTTGGTGGCAACATCAAAAGCCGTACGCCTTGTGGATTGAAAGACCATGTAAACCAACGCTATCAGGGCTGCTCGCTCGATGTTGGAGGGTAGGTCGATAGAGGCAAGTGGTGACACTTGTTCGAGATAAATGACAGACATCCCATTTTTTGGGATACAGAATCCGGCTTATAGTTCTACTATTTTTTTCTTTTCTCGCACGAGTTCTTTACATTTCGATTGTTTTTCACATCAAATCATAACATCCGATGACAACCACTAAAAAACCATCTTTTGTAGAACGAATCAAACAGCTATATCATTTTCTAACGTCCGATATCTGGATGATTACCGAAAAAGAGTTGACTAAATCGAATCGATTTTCACTACGATTACTCAAAAAACTCATTCTTTCAGCACGAGGCGTTACCGAAGATAATTTATTCATTAAAGCTTCAGCCTTAAGCTACTACACACTCTTGGCACTTGTACCAATACTTGCACTTGTTATCGCCATCGGACGAGGTTTTGGATTCCAGGCCGCAGTGGTCGATTGGCTAACTCACGCTTTGTCGGCTCAAGCCGAAATGATTCCGTACATCATCGAGTTCGTAGAAAATTACCTTCAACGTGCCCAAGGTGGCGTGTTTTTAGGAGTTGGTTTTGCGATATTATTATGGTCAGTATTAAGCGCTTTCCGTCAAATCGAAAATAATTTCAATGATATTTGGGATGTAAAAAAATCACGGTCCATTGTGCGTCAATTTACCATGTACATTTCACTCATGTTGCTTATTCCGATTTTAATTGCTTTATCAAGTGGCTTTTCCATTTTCATCAACACGCAACTTGTTAATTCTGGTTTAAGTGACTTTTTCTCACCACTCACTCGCTTTTCGTTGAAAATAGCACCGTATTTTATCTATAGTTTACTTTTTACAATCATGTTTTTGATTATTCCGAATACAAAAGTACAATTCAAACATGCACTATTGGCTGGCGTGGTTTCCGGAGTCGCTTTTCAACTTTTTCAGTGGCTGTATGTGAGTGGACAAATAAATTTATCGAATTACAATGCTGTGTACGGGAGTTTTGCGGCTATCCCTCTGTTATTGATGTTTTTACAAATCTCTTGGCTCATTGTTCTATATGGTGCTGAGTTGACATTCGTCAGTCAAAATTTACAAAACTATAATTTTGAAAATGAAACAAAACATATCAGTCGCCGCTACAAAGATTATCTCACGCTCATGGTTATGAAAATCAGTATATCGCGATTTGAGCAAGGAGAAAATCCTCTAACCTCACAACAGATTGCTGATGACTATAATATTCCCGTAAGATTGGTCAATCAAATACTTAAATTATTGGTAAATACTCGATTGCTTTCCGAAATTCACACTGATAACAATCAAGAAAAAACCTATCAACCGGCAATGGATATTCATCAAATAACTATTCAACTACTCTTTGATCGCATTGGTAAATTAGGATCTGAAAACTTCAAAGTCGACAAGCAAAAAGAATTTGATGGTATGTGGGAAAAACTGGAACAATTCCGTCAAAATGTAGCAAGTAAATCGAATGATTTACTCATAAAAGACCTTTAAAAAAAGGAGGCGAATCATGAAACAACTTATTTGGATTTTCTGTTTTTCTTTATTTGGGTTAAACCTTTTAGCGAATGAACCCGTGGTGGTTGGTGCGGATCAATTGGAGCGTTATTTGCCACTCATAAAAGATAAACGTGTGGGCATTGTTACCAATCCAAGTGGCATGGTAGGACAGCTTCACATTGTAGATTTTTTAAGCAAAATAGGCACACGTATTTCATGTGTGTTTGCACCAGAACATGGCTTCCGCGGTCTACGTGATGCTGGAGCAACCATATACACCACCACCGACAAGCAAACAGGCTTACCCATTCGTTCACTATTTAACGGAGACGTCTCAAAGCCAACAGCAGAAGCACTTTCCGATATAGATATTGTTGTATTTGATTTACAGGATGTAGGCGTTCGTTACTACTCGTACCTCGCCACTTTAGTGAGAGTTATGGAAGCGTGTGCCGAGAATGATAAACCTCTTCTCATTCTCGACAGACCAAATCCAAATGGATTTTATGTAGACGGACCTATTTTAGATATGCGTTACAAATCGATGTGGGGTATGTTACCTATTCCCATTGTACACGGCATGACTTTGGGAGAATTGGCTACCATGATCAATGGCGAACTTTGGTTGGCAGATAGTTTACAATGCGAATTGACCGTTATAACCTGCAAAAACTATACCCATCAAAGCAAGTATATCGTTCCCGTTCCGCCATCTCCTAATTTACCGAATATGCGATCCATTTATCTGTATCCTTCGTTAGTTTATTTTGAAGCAACACCAATTAGCATAGGACGCGGCACAGAGTTTCCTTTTCAGGTTTATGGTCATCCCAATATGCTTGGCTATACTTTTTCGTTCAATCCCGAATCGGTAAGAGGTGCCAAAAACCCACCTTTGCGCAACTTTCAATGTCAAGGTAGAAATTTACAAGAACTACCAACAGACAGTGCATTATTTGAAAATGGTATTGATTTAAGATACGTGATAGATGCCTACTGGAATATGCATTTAGGTTCGTTTTTCTTTAATCCGTTTTTTGAAACACTCATGGGCGTCGATTACGTGAAACAGATGATTATCAGTGGTCGCTCAGCTGCCGAAATCGAACGTCGCTGGTTGCCAGATGTCGAAAAATTTAAAACACAACGTAAACCCTACTTATTATATCCAGAGTGATACAACTATCAATGGCTATTTTTTAGTCGTTACTATTAGAAACGCATGCTACACAAAAATATAACCGTATGCTTGCTAGTTAAGCTGTAATGTTTTATCTTTGTATAATAACCTGAAAATTACTAACCTCATTTATCACATATTATGTTTACACCATCTGATTTACAACTCTTAAAAGAGAAAGAAATTTTATTAGAACAAGTAGATAATCAACTTCTTAGTTTCTCTGAAGGATTTCCTTACTTAGAAATAAAGAGCGCTGCCGCTATTGGTTCAGGACTCTCCAAATTCGTAGAATCAGAAGCAGACATCGCTATCAAAATGTGGGAAAATTACCTTCAAGAAGCGCATAATGTTCAGAAATTTGTTCCTGCTTCTGGTGCAGCAAGTCGTATGTTCAAAGATTTATTCGAATTTTTGAATGGAGATTACGAAACACCTACCACACCCTTCGAAAAACAGTTTTTTGACCACATTTCATATTTCGCTTTTTTTGTCGACTTAAATGAGGCTTGTCTACACACCGAGAAAATGAGCGTAGAAGAGCTTCTGAACGCAGGTCGATACAAAGATGTGGTGGCTAATTTACTCGAAGAAAAAGGGTTATCTTATGGCACTTTACCAAAAGGGTTGCTCAAATTCCATTGTTATCCACACGAAAACCGCACACCTTTCTTAGAACATTTAGTAGAAGGAGCTTTGTATGCAACTTCCAATGGAATTTCTTCCATTCATTTTACCGTTTCTACTGAACATCGCGATCTGTTTGATGCACACTTGGCAGAATCATTAGCCGAGTATGAAACACGATTTGGAATCAAATTTAATATTACATTTTCAGAACAAAAACCATCTACAGATACCATCGCGGCAGATAGTTCCAATCAACCATTTCGCACAAACGATGGCAAACTACTGTTTCGACCAGGTGGACACGGTGCGCTCATAGAAAATTTGAATGATTTGGAGGCAGATATTGTTTTTATCAAAAATATCGACAATGTCGTGCCCGATCGATTGAAAAAAATAACCATTACATACAAAAAAGTGATTGCTGGCTTATTGGTTTCGCTTCAACAACAAACATTTGCGTATCTCAAAGAGTTGGAAAACCCCTTTATAAGTGATGCCAAACTTCTAATTATTGCTCAATTCTGTGCCAAACGTTTGAACAATCACAATCCTGAACAAACTAAATTGTCGCGTGAAGAGCTGATTGCTTATTTACAACGTAAACTCAACCGCCCAATACGTGTGTGTGGCATGGTGAAAAACGAAGGCGAACCTGGTGGAGGACCTTTCTTAACGGTTAATTCCGACGGAACAGTTTCACCACAAATCTTGGAAAGTTCACAAATTAAAGATAAAAAAATGATGGAGCAATCCACACATTTTAACCCGGTAGATTTGGTTTGTGCGTTGAAAAATTACAAAGGAGAAAAATTCAATCTCCCCGATTATGTGGATAAAAAAACAGGATTTATTTCGCTGAAATCAAAAGATGGGAAAGAGCTTAAAGCGCTCGAATTACCAGGACTTTGGAATGGTGCTATGAGCGATTGGAATACGATTTTTGTAGAAGTTCCTATCGAAACATTCAACCCTGTAAAAACAGTAAACGACCTTTTGCGACCACAACATCAAGGCATTTAAGATTAACACCATTTTAGGCTGAAATTCAACTATTTAATTGTTTTTTATGTCCGATTTTCTCAATAAAACTCCCGCTTTACGCCTAGTTATATTCTTGGCAATTGGCGTTATAGTAGGTGAGTTTTTGAGTTTTTCTAGTTCGTTAACTGTAGGATTGTTCGCAGGTGGTTGCCTCTTTCTTCTTCTACCATTCATCATTCAAAAAACAGCAACAAACTACCGTTTTCGTTGGTTGTTTGGTGTAGGAACGCTGCTGATTTTGATATCACTTGGTATCTTTTTAAATCAGCGATTTACTCAAAAAACAGATTTAAACTATACTGGTCAGTCGGGCATTTATGAAATAGTGCTCGATGCTCAGCCTGTGACAAAAGAGCGTTCAGTCATGTTTCGTGCAAACATTCGCACATTCACGGATAGTGTTGCTACGCATACCGCCAAGGGCAAAGTGATTCTCTATTTTGCCAAAGACTCTTCCACGTTAAAATTAGAACGAGGTGATATTCTGCTCATTTCATCTCATATTACACAACCAAAACTGACAGGAAATCCTGAAGAATTTGATTATGGAAACTATTTGAAACATCAAGGAATTGGAGGGACAGGCTATGTAGCATCTGGTGCGTGGCAAAAAATAGGAGAAGAACACACTTTTTCGCTACTCACTACGGCCGACCAATGTCGCAACTATTTGCTAAATATCTATCGAGAACTTGGTTTATCAGGCGATGAATTTGGAATGTTGGCAGCGCTCACATTAGGTTATAAAGATGCGCTCACGCCAGAACTACGGGAAAGTTTTAGTACAACTGGAGCCATGCACGTTTTAGCAGTCAGCGGTCTGCACGTAGGAATTATTTATGTGGTTATTGGCTGGCTACTCGGCTTTCTTGATAAACGCAAAAAGACACAATCTTTAAAACCAATTCTCATCATTCTATTTTTGTGGATTTATGCTTTTATCACAGGTTTGTCGCCATCGGTAATGCGCGCCTCTCTGATGTTTTCATTTATGGCATTAGCGGGCGTAATTGGAAAAAAATCGCAAACGTACAACACCATTTTTGCCTCTGCTTTTGTACTTTTATTATACCAACCGACTTTACTATTTGACGTTGGTTTTCAATTGAGCTATAGTGCCGTTTTAGCCATTGTCTATTTTCAACCAAAAATTGTGGGGATTTTCTATATCAAAAATCGGTTCCTTCGGTGGGCTTGGGAACTAACTGCCGTTTCCGTGGCGGCTCAAATTGGTACCGCACCATTCTCGCTATTTTACTTTCACCAGTTTCCTAACTATTTTTTATTGAGTAATTTTGTAGTCATCCCTGCAGCAACGATTATCTTATATTTCGCCATTACGCTATTTGTCGTTTCTTGGATTCCTTATGTGAATATGGCAGTTGCTTTTTTGCTAAATTGGGTTTTACGCCTTTTGTATATGGCGATTGCAGGAATTGAACAATTACCACACGCACTCTCCATTATCTGGATTTCTTACGGAGAAGTACTCTTATTTTATCTGATTATTGGGGCTCTGATTGTTGTCATGCATAAATTCTCTTTTCGCACATTTTCCACACTTTTAGTTCTAATTCTGATGGCACTGGGTGTTCGAACGGTGAATACGTATCAAAATCTTACGAAACACGAAGTCATTGTTTGGAATCATTCCAAAGAACTCATTGTCAACCGTATATCTACAACTGATAATTTGGTAATTGCATCGGATACACTCATTGCAGAAAAGCTAGCACACGATTATTGGGAAAATTGTGATGCCGAGAAACCGAACATAGAAGTTTATAGCAGTTTGGCAAACAACGCCTTCGTTTGTGGGGACAAAACTTTTTTAGTGTTGAATGAAAATCCCTTTAAATACAAAAAAGTGACTGAACCATTGAAGGTTGACTATCTGATTGTCAGTAAACATATCTATCCTTCGGAGCGACTCTTTACATTTATTGATCCAAAAAATATCATCACGTGCGGTAATGTTTATCCAGCTACTAATAAGCAGTTTGCAAAACTTGCTACCGAAAAAACGTCTAATTTTTATGCCGTGCGAGAACAAGGAGCTTGGCAAATGAAGTGCAACGATTAAAAAAATAAACCTTAAAAATTCATGTTAAAAAATGTGTTAATTTATTTTGTAGTTTGATAAAAAACTAGTTACTTTGACACTATAATTATTTACAATTTAATTCCAACTTATCATGTCAGTCAACAAAGTTATCCTTATTGGAAATGTGGGTAAAGACCCTGAAGTACGTTATTTAGACAAAAATGTAGCGGTTGCTAACTTTTCGCTTGCTACTACAGAGAAAGGTTACACAATGGCTAATGGAACGGTTGTTCCAGACAGAACAGAATGGCACAACATCGTCGTGTGGAGAGGTTTGGCCGAATTCAGCGAAAAGTATATCAAAAAAGGTAGCCAATTATTCGTTGAAGGAAAAATCAAAACCCGCTCATACGATGACAAAACAGGCAACAAGCGTTATATCACTGAAATTTACGGTGATACTATTCAAATGCTTGGCAAACGCGACTATTCAGACAATGCTAATATGGCTGGACAACCAGCTCAGGAGTCTGGTTCTGGATCGCAAGAATCGGTAGTCACAGCCGCCCCATTTGATGGAGCTCCTGCTGATACGGCTGATGATTTACCATTCTAATAAGAAATTTTAGGATACAACGCTCTTTTTTCAATAAAAAAGCGTATTTTTGCAAGGATGAAAACTAGTTTTCATCCTTGTATTGTTTTTGGATTCTTAGAAAGTTAGCCACAAAATATTACAAGAAAATTGCGTATTAATTAAATCATTCAATTTTGGACACCTACCTGTTATTAAATGCTGTAACTGTTCTTCCCTTTACATTTGAACATGTAATTACCTTACTTATTATTGCCCTACTTTTGGGCGCTTCAGCCTTTATGTCAGCTTCTGAAGTTGGTTTTTTTTCGCTCACACCACACCATCGCAACGAAATGGAATCTTCTAACGATGAAGCTGATCGTGGTGTTTTAAAATTACTAGAACAGCCAGAATATCTCTTAGCTACTATTTTGATTAGCAATAATTTTGTGAATGTAGCAATTGTTATTTTATCAGCATTCTTTATTGATAGTTTATTCGATTTTTCACAAATTCCAATGCTGAAATTTGTCATTCAAACGGGGGTAATTACATTTTTACTACTGCTGTTTGGAGAAATCATGCCAAAAGTTTATGCTACGCAAAATCCTTTGAAAATGACTCGCAAAGCCTACAAAACATTTGGGCTGTTGAATAAAATTTTAAAACCATTTTCGAAAATACTCGTCAATTCGACACACGTTGTCAATAAACGTTTGGCTAAACGTCGCCACAACAACTTATCAATCGACGAACTTTCGGAAGCACTAGAATTAACGACTGATGCAAATAACGAAGAAAAAGAGATTTTAAAAGGTATTGTTAATTTTGGAAATACCACTGTAGATGGCGTTATGACGTCGCGTTTGGATATGGTTACGGTCGATTTAAAGACTCCTTATTCCGAAGTACTTAACACAGTGATAGAACTTGGCTATTCACGAATTCCCGTTCTGCAAGATTCGCAGGACAATATTCGTGGAATTTTATACATCAAAGATTTATTGCCACATCTCACTAAAACAAACAGTTTCAAGTGGCAATCACTCATTCGACCAGCATTTTTTGTACCAGAAACAAAAAAAATTGATGATTTGCTGCGCGATTTTCAGAAAAATAAAATCCATGTGGCCATTGTTGTGGATGAATTTGGCGGGACTTTAGGCATGATAACGATGGAAGATATTCTCGAAGAAGTTGTAGGAGATATCAGCGATGAGTATGACGAAGACGAAACACTCTACACAAAAATAGACGATACCACTTATCTGTTTGAAGCTAAAATTCAACTCAATGATTTTTTCAAAGTGACCCATATAGAGTCCGATATATTTGAAGATAAAACTGATGAAGTGGACACGTTAGCTGGCTTATTGCTTGAACTAAAAGGAGATATTCCAAGTTTGAGCGAACAGATAACATTTGGCGATTACACATTCGAAATTTTGGCTGTGGATAATCGACGCATTCAAAAAGTAAAACTCTACATTACATCTGAAACCAAAACTGATGAAGCATAAATTTGTAATTATAATCTTGATTGCTGCACTATTTTTAATAGCGTGCAGTCACGAACCTTTCCCATTAGCCTACGGTTATTACAGAATTGATTTGCCAGAAACTCGCTATCAGAGCTATCAATCGGATTTGCCTTACGTCTTTGAATTGTCAGATTATGCGACAGTAAATCCCTCGTCGGCGAACGAACCCTATTGGGTCAATATCAATTACCCACAGTGGCACGCCACCATTCATTGCAGTTATCGGAAACTCAACCACCAGGAGTTGGCAACCGCTATTGAAGATGCACACACGCTAGTATATAAACACACGATTCGTGCTGAAGCCATTTCGGAAGAGTATTTTGAAAATTCAGAACACAACGTTTATGGTGTTTTGTACAATATTGTAGGAAATGCCGCTTCATCAGCCCAATTTTTTGTAACGGATAGTGTTCATCATTTCGTGCGTGGATCGCTCTATTTCAACCATTTACCAAATGCCGATTCAATTGCACCCGTCAATGCTTTTATTACAAATGACATTCGTCACATCATGGAAACTTTAACGTGGAAATAAATTAAAAAATAAACTCATTATGCTTTTAAGTAAAAAAACAGTAGAAGAAAATGCCACACTCGCTCTGTGGGAAATTACAGAGTCCATCGACGAGTTGCTCGATATACTCAATTTAGATCCATTCATCATTCAAGAAATCTCACTATTTACGAGTGAGAAACGAAAATTAGAATACCTCGCCGCACGCGTATTGCTTCAAGATATACTTGATGAAAAGAAAGTAATTGCTTACACAAAAAACGGCAAACCTTATTTAGTTGATCATTCGCACCAAATAAGTATTACGCACACTGGGAAATATGTAGCAATTATACTGCATCCAACCTACCGAGTTGGTATCGATGTGGAAAAAATATCAGATAAAGTGGTGCGCGTTCAAAGCAAGTTTTTGTCAGAAGCAGAACGTTCAGAAATTGATGCTACATCTGCTAAAACACATTTAGCACTCTTGTGGTCGGCAAAAGAGGCACTTTACAAAATACTAGAACAAGAAGAAGTAGAATACACCAA
>DATFIF010000094.1:0-3616 GCA_035270405.1 Paludibacteraceae bacterium
ACTTCATTATTTAGGAATACCTGTGATGATATCTTATCGCATTATCGATCACAAAATTGTGAAATTTTACGTGTCTGGTGGCGGTATGGGTGAAAAGGGTTTGGTTCGAGATGTTACCACTCGTTATTTTGAGAATTATGATATTTTATGGGATACTGATTCCAAACAAGAATCTATAAAAGGTGTACAATGGTCGTTAACTGCGAATATTGGAGTTGGAGTTAATCTTTACAAAGGGTTACATCTCTACTTTGAACCAGGTTTTACGTGGTATATTCCAAACACACATACTCCGCAACCAGAAAATTTACGAACCGAACATCCCTACAATTTAAGTTTAACCGCAGGTTTACGTTACAACTTTGGAAAATAAAAAGAGAGCAAATGACAATTTCCTCTCTTTTTTGTTCTAAAATAGACTCAATGTAAGACAATCACAGATCGCATTTTTTATACTACCTTTGCTTGTAATGGCTGCCAATCTTTACATCTTCAATCCCGAACACGATTTAGCGTTAGCTAACTACAGTGATTTTTATCAAGCACCACTCTCGGCGCGTACGTTTGCAGAAGATTTGGCACTGCTACCCATTTGGTTCGCAGAACATCCAGCAGAAATATTTGTTAATGAAAAAATAGATTTTGAACTACCATCTTCATTTTTACGCTTAATACCGAATGACATAACTAGAGTGACAAAACCATCGCCGTCTATCCATACAGTCACTCCTTGGGGATGGAATCCAGCTATGCGACAACAGTTGTCTAACTTAGGTGTTTCCGAAAAATTGTTGCCAACTAAACAACAATTAGAAGCGATAAAAAAACTATCGCACAGGCAATTAGCGTCCGAAGCGATGGAGTTCTTAAAAAGTAACATTCACCAAACTACATTTCCAGACTCCGCCATTTGCTTAACGAGTTTGAATGATATAGATTCGTTCTCAAAACAGCATGATGAAATTGTGCTAAAAGCACCTATTTCAGGCAGTGGAAAAGGCTTATACTGGAGTAAAGGAGTTTTAACAGAAAGCCTCACGGGTTGGTGTAAACGCACTTTAGCCAAACAAGGTTGTGTGATGGGAGAAAAAGCTCTTCATAAAATCCAAGATTGTGCCATGGAGTTTTACAGCGACGAGCATGGACAAATTTCGTTTTCTGGCTACTCTCTTTTTCAAACAGACGAGGCGGGAATTTATAAAAATAGTTTTCTATTGAGTGATTCTGAAATTGAAAAAGCACTTCAAGAATTTATTTCCATCGATTTAATACGTGAGGTTCGCACGCAACTATTACTCTTTTTCGAACAACAAATTACTTCTAATTATCGAGGCTATTTTGGAGTAGATATGTTTATATTTACGGACACAGAGGGAATTTATCGTCTTAATCCCGCGGTTGAAATTAATATGCGTATGACAATGGGAATGGTCGCACGACTAGTTTATGATCGGTTTGTTGAACCTGGCAAAAAAGGTGTATTCAGTATTCAACACGCATTACATTTTGGTGAATTACTCCTTCAAGATAAACTTCAAAGCAAGCAACATCCTTTGATTATCACAAATAAAAAAATACAATCAGGTTATTTATCACTCTGTCCGATAGATGAAAACACGCACTATTGTGCTTCTATTATCATTCAATAAAAAAACGCTTTCGAGTTGAAAGCGTTTTTTTATTTGTGGAAAAGACATCATTACAATTTTGCATCGTGCATATCACCCGTTTCTGTAAATGCTCTGTGCATTTCAAAACAGGTGTAAATATTCATCGGTGTATGTGCTTTTGGAGCAGATTGCAAGTAGCGACGTAACATATCGCGATACTCTGGATCCACACAATTATCAATAATTTCATTCGCACGCTGAATGGGGGATTTACCACGCAAATCGGCCACGCCGTGTTCGGTGATCAACACTTTTACAGAGTGTTCGCTATGGTCAAGGTGAGAAACCATAGGAACAATGGAACTAATTTTACCACCTTTTGCAGTAGATGGTGTAGTGAAAATTGAAATATACGCATTGCGTGTAAAATCGCATGAACCACCCACACCATTCATCATCTTAGTTCCCAACACATGCGTAGAATTGATATTTCCAAAAACATCAGCTTCCAAAGCGGTATTAATCGTAATAAGACCTAAACGACGAGCAACCTCGGGATTATTTGAAATTTCTTGAGGACGCAAAACAATGCGTTCTTTAAAGAAATCAAGATTTTCATAAACTTGATTTAACAATGGACCTGAAACTGTGAGCGAACAACCACTCGCAAATTTCACATTACCTTCTTTCATCAAATCAATAACAGCATCCTGAATCACCTCTGTGTACATTTCGAATGGGGGAATACCAGGGTTTGCTCCTAACGAACCAAGCACTGCATTAGCGATATTTCCAACACCCGATTGAATAGGTAAAAAGGATTTTGGAATACGACCAACTTTGATTTCATTCGCCAAAAAATTTGCCACGTTAGCACCAATTTTTGCGGTAACATCATCTACTGGCGAAAAAGAACCAACTTCGTTAGGACGATTGGTGTGTACGACCGCTATAATTTTTTTAGGGTCCACTTTTACAAACGAATTTCCACAACGATCGCTCGGTTTATAAATTGGAATTTCTTTGCGATAAGGCGGGTCCAAAGGTTCATAAATATCATGCATGCCACGTAATTCTTTAGGATGAGCAGCATTTAATTCTACAATAATATAATCAGCCAAATGACAAATAGTTGGTAAAATTCCCACACCAGAAGTAGGAACTATCTCGCCTTCATCGGTCAAATCACAAGCCTCCACAACAGCAAATTTAGGTTTTTCCATAAAACCATAACGAAGTTCTTGAGCTTCTTGCGACAAATGCATGTCAAAATAATGCGCTTCTTGTGCATTTAAGCGTGCACGCAAATCTTTACTTGACTGGTAAGGCGTACGAAATAAAATGGCATTAGCACGAGCTAACGCACCGTCCAAAGAGTCGCCCGTAGATGCGCCTGTATACATCCCAATTTTAAAATCTTTGCCTGCCGCATGAGCAGCCTCAGCACGTTTGGCAATGGCAGTTGGCACTTCTTTAGGACATCCAGCAGGTGTAAATCCACTAAAACCGACAATGTCGCCATTGTTTACGAATGCAGCAGCCTCTTCTGCTGACATCACTTTGTAATTCATAAGTCAAACTAATTATATGGTTGTTATTATTTTAAATCACTATTTTTTTACTAATTCCAACGTATCGCTGGCAATCATAAATTCTTCATCGGTAGGAATTACCACCACGCGTACTTTAGAATTTTTCGTGGAAAGTTCGATCTCTTCGCCACGAGATTTAGCATTTAAGGCTAAATCAATTTCAACACCGAGATAGCTTAATCCTTCGCAAACAGATTGTCGAGTGCCCGATTGATTTTCACCAACACCACCCGTAAAAACTAATACATCTAATCCATTGAGAGCAGCCGTATAGGAGCCAATGTATTTTTTGATGCGATAATTATACATTTCCATCGCCAATTTAGCGCGTGGATTTTCTGCTTCAATGGCTTTTTCGATATCACGCATATCGCTAGAAACACCAGAAATACCAAGCATTCCACTTTTTTTATT
>DATFIF010000095.1:0-2787 GCA_035270405.1 Paludibacteraceae bacterium
GATTTCACGAGTGTTCCGCGCAAATTATCAACCCGATAACCCATACGCAACGTGCTATTTATGTCAGCAAATGGATAAGCTGCTAAAGGCGAACTCACCATGGTTAACTGATTTTCTTGATTTTCGACCACGAGCGTTGCACATTCAAAAGTTCCAGGTAAGGCTACTTCCACTGGACCATTCAAGCGATACGAAGAAAGTATCACACGTCCGCTACCCCAATAGTAATTATTGGTAACAAATAGTGTTTGATCAAATTCGAGAAGCATTCCCTCGTATAAACTATAATTTGAAAAATCATTAGGAAAGATTACTTTTACTGGAGTTACCGATTGATTATCAGCTATTTTTTGTAATGATGAAAGGTTGTTAAGAACGTGAGAACTCCCTTCTGAATTTAACGTAGCAACAATTTCCACCTCATTTCCAACTGCGACTGTAGGATTTTCAGTAGACACAAATATTGCATCACAAGTGCCTAAATTACCATCGCCTATTTTATCTTGTAGGTAGAATCCTTTTATCACATTTCCATCATATACCACAGAAGTAACTACGCCTGAAGTGCGGACATCTAATTGTTGCACAGACTTTTGTGTTGAATTTAAATTTTCAAGTGTGTGTAATTCATAAATTTTAAAGTCCGTTTGAGCAGTAAGCAAAAACGTAGAAATAAAACAGAAGAACAATATAGACAGTTGCTTTTTCATAAAAAAGGGGTTAGGTAGTGTATTGTAAAGATTTTCAAGTTCACAAAAATAGCTGTTATTTGTGAGATTCACACCATAAAGGTATGGAAAAAGAGAAAAAAGCAGCTATCTTTGTACGTTCAAACCAATTGTATGCATTCGACAGTAAAAATTAATATAAAAAACAAGCGCGCTTCGTTCGATTATGAGTTAATTGAGCGTTTCACAGCGGGCATTGTGCTCTATGGTACAGAAATAAAATCAATACGAGAAGGCAAAGCAAGCTTAGTCGACACGTTTTGCTCTTTTTCCAATGGCGAACTCTGGGTACGCAACATGCACATTGCTATCTATCGCCTTGGCACGTTTTACAATCACGAAGCACTGCGAGAACG
Organism: Paludibacteraceae bacterium; assembly: GCA_035270405.1. Lineage (GTDB taxonomy): Bacteria > Bacteroidota > Bacteroidia > Bacteroidales > Paludibacteraceae > W0P28-013. The sequence continues at coordinate 1,085 of DATFIF010000095.1, forward strand.
GAAACTTTTACTCACTAAAAGAGAACTGCACAAACTAGAACGAGCAACCAAAGAGAGTGGCTTAACCATAATTCCTACACGTTTATTTATCAACGAAAAAGGAATAGCTAAGATAGAAATAGCACTGGCTCGCGGTAAAAAAACATACGACAAACGCGACGCACTGCGCGAAAAAGATGATCGCCGCGAAATGGATCGTGCACGAAAGATATAATATGTTTAGAAAAATATCTCACCAAACGAAAGAGACCATCTTTGTCATACTTCTTTTTGTTGTTCCATTTTTATCACCAGGCTTAGCACTTTTAATGGGTCTTGTTGTTGCGCTGACGATCGGAAATCCATTCATTCAACATAATAAAGTATTGACTAAAATTCTGCTACAAGCATCTGTAGTGGGTTTAGGTTTTGGGATGAACCTAGAACAAGCAGTTTCAGTAGGGAAAACAGGCATTATATTTACCATCTTTTCCATTGCTATCACTATGGGAATCGGATTAATAGTTGGTAAATTACTTAAACTAAACAAAGATACCACTATTTTAGTATCTGGAGGAACAGCTATTTGTGGTGGAAGTGCCATCGCGGCATTAGGTCCAGTTATCAAAGCTAAAGACAAAGATATGACCGTGGCACTTGGCACTATTTTTATGCTCAATGCAGCGGCTTTATTCATCTTTCCGAGCGTAGGAAATTGGCTAAATATGTCCGACACACAATTTGGTTATTGGTGCGCCATTGCCATACACGACACGAGTTCCGTAGTAGGTGCCGCTGCCACACGAAGTGAACTCGCCTTACATATTGCCACCACTACCAAATTAATTCGTGCCTTGTGGATTATCCCATTGTCGCTCATAGTGGCCTATTTTTACAATCGCGGTACCGATAAGAAATCAAAAATAACCATTCCTTGGTTTATTTTTCTATACATTCTCGCCATGCTCATCGCCACCTATCTACCAGAAGGTAAAGTTGTCTACACACAGGCGGTAAGCATTGCAAAAATGGGCATGATTTACACACTGTTTCTAATTGGCACGGGATTATCCAAAAACAACATCAAAGAAGTAGGATTCAATCCCATATTACTGGGAATCATATTGTGGATTATCATTTCCGTTTTGTCGGCTGTTGTGATAATATTACTATAAAAACCCCATCAAAATCTTGTGTAATAAATCGAGAGTGATTACCTTTGTGTCCGATTTCAAAAATGCCTTTTTAGCTCAGTTGGTAGAGCAACTCATTCGTAATGAGTAGGTCGGCGGTTCGAGTCCGCCAAAAGGCTCTGATTTTCAATGTATTACACAAGTCTGTTTGCGAGTGTTGATTTTTAATAACCGCAAAAATAACCGCAAAAAAAAGCGACCTGTTAAGAAGTCGCTTTTTTTTATCACTAATAACGCACCGACTCTTCAGCCATTTGAGTTACTTTTTCGTTTTCAAAATTATAAAGTTTCACCCACGTTTGAGAAGAGACATCATCGCCCTGAGCCGTGATAACTACAAAATTCATCGTAGTCTTCTTGGGATTATAATCAATCCATGTTCCAGAATTGGCATAAATACATTTCTGCTTAGTACGATTCTCAGAAACGACTATTTTAGGCTCGTGTGAATGACCAAAGACAACAATTCTTTTATCTGATTGAGGGTTCTTAAAATATTGCAAAATTGCCTGATAATCCGTGTGCGTATTT
>DATFIF010000096.1:0-2372 GCA_035270405.1 Paludibacteraceae bacterium
GCATTAGTTGTCCAATAATTTGTAACATTCCCATTGTTATTATTATCGGTTGGGTCGCAAGCCACAAATAGTATCATAAGCGATACCAAAAACATGAGCGTAATTTGTTTTTTCATGATTATAAGTATTAAGGTTGAACAATAGTGCAAAGTTATAATGAGTTAACATTGTTCGTTTCTCAAAAAGTACAATTTTCACGCAAAAGGTACATTTTTTATTGTAAAATACTAACAAAACAAAAAAAAGACGTACCTTTGTACTCATACTAAAGACCACACCTATGCTCAAAACATTACTATTGGCCTTACCTATATTTGTGACATTATTCTGGAGTTTAACGTTACAAATTGGACAAAACCGACGTTCTCCACAAGCCTTTTTAGGTAAATTTATGACCTTTGCATTTGTAGTTTATGCGTCTCACTTCCTATTCTTTGCCCCACTCCACTCTTTCTACATTGCCATTGACCCACTCTACCAGTATGCCTCGTTGATGGTTTACCCGATGTTCCACATTTACATACGATTACTCACAGTCGACAAGAAATTCTCCTTCCCAAAACACATCATTTATTTAGTGGCGCCAACCACCCTTTTTATACTTTACACGATTGGCGTCATTTGGATGGATAAAAGCAGCTACGAACAGTTCCTTTTTGGAGACGGACAGCCCACGTCTTTTGCTGGGTTATATCAACGTACCGTGATTTTATTTATCAAACTGGTTTTTCTGGTTCAAGTCGTCTTTACGGTTTGGAAAAATTTTTCGTTGCTTAAAACCTATGGCAATAAAGCCGGACAGTACTATTCTGATATTGAACACAGTCGCATCAATAAAGCCACCTTATTGAATGTCACAATGCTCATAGTAGCTTGTGCTTCATTCATTTTACGTTGTTTAGGACGAGATTTTTTCGAACATGAACTAACAAGAATCATACTCGCTTCAGTCATTTTTTCGAGCATGTTATTTACGATTGGACTATTGGGTTATCGACAGGTGCTAATCAACCCGACTTTTGAAAAACCAGATAAGAAAAATAAGACAAAAGCAACCACAAAAATTTCAGAAACCAAACAACAAGAGTTGCAATTACAACTTCAAAAAGTAATTGACAATAAAATTTATTTAAATGCTTCTTTGACTATTTACGATTTAGCAAGTGCCATCGGCAGCAATCGCACCTATTTATCCAATTACATCAATGGAGAGTACAAAACAAATTTCTCTGCCTATATTAATAGTTACAGGGTGAAAGAGTTACAGGCTACGATAGAGAAAGAACCTCATTTATCATTAGAAAATTTGGCAGATGCGGCGGGGTTTGGTTGCGTAGATTCACTGAAAAGAGCCGTAAAAAACGAAACTGGACTTGGGTTTAATGAGTGGAAAAAACAGATTCAATCTACCCACAAATAACAGTAAGACCTTACACTCGATACATCTTCCTAGCGTTTTCTGCTCTTCGCACACTCGCATCACAGCAGTGAAATCACTAAAAAATAGACAAAAAAAAGCCCGATTAATCGGGCTTTTTTAAAATATTAGAAAAGAGTAATTACAATTCAGGAACGCCTTTCCAAACAGAAACTTCATCAACAGCTTTTAAATCAAGAGGCATTTGACGATTTCCACCATCTTCACTAACATCCCAGCTCCATTCGCCAGCAGCTAATTTCAAGAAATATTTATACTCTTGAGCTGCACCAACTTCTACAGTAGCGGTATAAACATCACCGGCACCTTTAGTCAATTCAAAAGGTTCAGCGATAACCCACGCTTTTTCTGGGAAGTTACCAACAATACCTATGGTTGCACCTGCAGGGACATTAGTAGCAGTTAATGTAAAGGTTGCAGTACCTGCTTCATTCTTTGGAACGCAAGGAGCAGACTTCCATGCAACTACATCAACATAAACTACTCCGCCATCAGGGCAGTTAAGCATTTTAACTTCACCACCATTCTCTGAATTATCAAGAGTTGCTGTAGTTTCACCCATAAGTAATACATTAGGTTCTTCGCCTTCGATATTCATACCCCATTGAGTACCCCAATCAATAGCACCATCCTCAGCTTTAGCTATAACTTTAACAATCATGTCAGCAGCATAAGTTAATTCTAATTGATACCAAGTAGTTTTACCTTCTACAAGAGTAAACGCAGCGCCACCATCCCAAGTCAATTCTGCGCCATTAGCACCACGAGCAACTATACCATTACAAGTGCCATCTGGAACACGAACTGCAACAATAACCTTACCTGCAGCAGGATCGGCTATAGCTGGTGCTTCCTCTTTTTCCACAGGAGGATCTACTTGAGGATCTACCGGAGGAACCACTGGATCACAAGAAACTAATGTCAAAGCAACTAA
>DATFIF010000097.1:0-8785 GCA_035270405.1 Paludibacteraceae bacterium
AAGTCCTTGGACAATTTCGGTGAATGCGATGGTATCACAACGGTCACAAGACTCCACTATTTCGCTCTCATTACCAAATATCACCGTGGCAATGAGCCGTATTTATCCTTTCAAACGAAAAAATGCCGTTGGGAAAGAACGTTTTTATGAAAAAATTGCCCTATCGTACAATATGACTTTTGCTAACAGCATCACTACAAAAGAAAATGAGTTGCTGACTTCTAGTTTCTCAAAAGATTGGAAAAATGCCATTGATCATAAAATTCCGATTTCGGCATCCTTCAACTTATTCAAATATTTAACCATTTCACCAAGTATCAATCTACACGACCGCATGTATTTCAGTAAAGTAAATCGTTCGTGGAATAAACAACAGCAACAAGAAGAGCTTGACACTGTAAGCGGATTCTATAATGTTTATGATTTCAATATGGGTGTAAGTATGCAGACTAAACTATATGGATATTACACTCCGAGTCGTAAATTGTTTGGCGACAAGATTGATCGTATTCGTCACGTCTTTACGCCTTCAGTTTCATTCAATTATCATCCAGATTTTGGTGACGATATTTGGGGTTTTTACAACAGTTACGACCAATTGATTGTAGATAAAAACGATATCAATAAAATCACACACAAAACAGTAACTTATTCTCCGTACTCGAATGGTATGTATGGAGTTCCTGGTCAAGGCATGGTTGGTTCGTTAAACTGGTCTCTCGGGAATAACGTGGAGATGAAAGTAAAAGACAAGAAAAAATCGGAAGAAATAGGAACGACACAGTACAAAAAAGTTAGTATTATTGATAATTTTACGATTTCTGGAGGCTACAATTTTGCTGCAGATTCTCTCAAACTACAAAATTTCAACACGCAGTTACGTCTCAAGCTAACGAAATCTTTCTCTCTCAATTTAAGTGGTTCGTTCGATCCCTACAAGTTTGGTTTAAACGATTACGGAAATCCAGTTCGCATCAATCAGTTACGAAGTTTTCCGCGCTTTCAAGGCACAGGAACCTCCTTTCAATACACGTTAAACAATGATACGTTTAAGAAAAAAGAGAAACGTAGCACTAAAAACGACCGTAACGATGAAACCGATGCAGAAGGAGTAGATTTCACCTTGGATAAGCCTTCGAATATTGATGGAAAAAAAGATGAAAAAACTTCAGAAAGTACTGTTAGTGAGGATGGCTATGTTAAACCAGAAGTCAATTGGAGTTTTACCTTCAACTACTCAGTACGCTGGGGAATCAGCAATAATTTCGACTACGACAAGATGGATTACAAACGTGAATGGTCGCACAATTTAAGTTTTTCAGGAAATGTAAATCCTACTCCGAAGTGGAAACTCAATTACACAGGTTCATTTGACTTGAAAGAACTTCAAATTACACAAATGACTTTTTCTATCGTGCGCGACTTGCACTGTTGGCGAATGTCAGCTTCAGTATCGCCTTTCGGACGATACAAATCGTATATGGTAACGGTGGGCGTAAATGCTTCCATGTTGCAAGATTTGAAATACGATAAACGGAGCGATACCAGTAGAAACGTCCTTTGGTTTTGATAAAACAAACAAAAAAACGTATCTTTGTAGTACCAATTTTTAAAACTATTTTATTGACATATTAAACAATTACATTATGAAAATTACAGAAAACATGCTCGTATCTTTAGAATACAAACTTTACGTTAAAGACGAAGAAGGAGCATTAGAATTGATGGAAGAGACGGAAGAAGGTCAGCCATTACGCTTTTTCTATGGCATGGGCATGATGCTCCCTAAATTTGAGGAAGCATTGACAGGTTTGAATGAAAATGATACGTTTGAAATACAATTAGCTTGCGCTGACGCTTATGGCGAATATGACGAAGCTAACGTAGTAGATTTGCCTCGCGAAATTTTTGAAATTGATGGCAAAATTGACGAAAAAGGAGTTTATCCTGGTGCTATCGTACCACTTATCGACTCAGAAGGTCAACGCATCAATGCAGAAGTTATAGAGGTAAAACCCACAACCATAACTGTGGATTTCAACCATCCATTAGCTGGTGAAGATTTACACTTTACGGGCAAAGTTCTCGAAGTACACGAACCAACAGAAGAAGATTTACGCGCCATGTCAGGCGGTTGTGGCGACGGCGGCTGCGAATCTTGTGGTGATGGCTGTGGCGACGGTGGTTGTTGCTAATTTTTTTTCAATACACTAAACTACTTGCGTTATGTCAAACACGTTTGGCACATTATTTCGATTGACATCATTTGGTGAATCTCACGGTGCTGCTATTGGTGGCGTTATCGACGGTTGCCCTGCTGGTATTGCACTCGATATGGAATTTATTCAACACGAATTAAATAGACGTCGTCCAGGTCAATCAGCTATAACTACGCAACGTAACGAAGCAGACCAAGTAACGTTTCTGTCAGGAGTTTTTGAAGGAAAAACGACAGGCACACCCATTGGATTTGCTATTTTCAACACAAACCAACAGAGTGAGGATTACGATCACTTAAAAGATGTTTTTCGTCCAAGCCATGCTGACTACACCTATCAAGAAAAATATGGTAACCGGGATTATAGAGGTGGAGGCAGAGCTTCCGCTCGCGAAACTATTGCTCGCGTAGTGGCTGGTGCCATCGCAAAATTAGTGTTGAAAGAATTACCTATTTCCATTGTCGCTTACACGTCTCAAATTGGACATTTAGCAACTACACTGCCCTACCAACAATTGGATTTAAGCCAAGTAGAAGCTAGTATGGTAAGATGTCCCGAACGTGAAATAGCAGAACAGATGGTTGCTTATATCGAACTTTGCAAATCTGAAGGTGATTCTATTGGAGGAATTATTACGTGTGTTATCAAAGGGGTTCCCGTGGGATTGGGTGAACCTGTTTTCGACAAATTGCAAGCGAATTTGGCATCTGCCATGCTCTCCATCAATGCTGTAAAAGGATTTGATTATGGAAGCGGCTTTGAAGGCGTTTCTCAAAAAGGTTCAGCTACAAATGATGCATTCATTATTGAAAATGGTAACGTGCAGACAAAAACCAATTTCTCAGGAGGGATACAAGGTGGAATTTCCAATGGACAAGATATTTATTTTCGCACCGTATTTAAACCTACGGCAACGATTTCTAAATCACAAGAAACAATTGACATACATAAGCAATCCATTGACTTAAAAGCTCACGGAAGACACGACCCTTGTGTGGTGCCACGAGCGGTACCGATTATTGAAGCTATGGCTGCGATGGTCGTATTAGATGCTTATTTGTTGAATAAAACGCACACTTAAATGACTACTGATATACGAGGAGAACTTTGGGGAGTTATTGTCAATCCATATTCAGGGAAACGTCAGCTATCAAAAGATTGGATTCACATTTATCGCTTACTCAAAAAAGCCGATATTCGATTTGACGAACAGTTGACAGCTTATCCTGGACATGCTACTGAAATAGCCAGAACAATGGTCGAACATGGCTATAAACATCTGTTAATTGTAGGTGGAGATGGAACGCTGAATGAAGTTGTAAACGGAATTTATATGTCAAATTCAGAGCATAAATCAGAGGTTACCATTGCATTAGTTCCATACGGAACAGGCAACGATTGGGCACGTTATTGGAATATCACACGTAATTATCGGCAATTAGCACGACATCTCTTTCAACGCAAACATGTGATTGTAGATATTGCCGAAATGAGCTACATAGCTGCGGATGATACCATAGAAAAACGCTATTTTATAAATGCTGCAGGAATGGGTTTTGATGGAACGGTGGTGAAAATCACTAATTTTATCAAAGGATTTCTTGGTGGTAGTTCGTGGGTCTACTCTTTAGCGGTATTTATTGCTCTTTTTAAATTAAAAGCGTATCCTATGCGCTTAATTGGCGATGATAAAGCGTTGGATGGAGAGTTCATAACAGTGGCCATTGGCAATGCTTGCTACTCGGGAGGTGGTCTCAAACAAACTCCAGATGCCATTCCTACAGATGGCTTATTGCATGTAACGGCTCTTGAACCTATTAAACTAGGCGATATCATTTCTGGACTCATACATCTATTCAAAGGAAAATTACCTGAATATAAACGCGCACAAACATTTATAACAAAACGTTTTGTAGTAGAAACACCAGAAAATATTTATGCCGAAACAGATGGTATTTTGATTGAGGCGAAATCACCTTATACAATAGAAATTATTCCAAAAGCATTGAAAATGCTGATACCATAACCTAAAAAAAGACGAGTTTTTGCTCGTCTTTTTTTAGGTTAGTACGTATTACGGCTAGATGGCTTGAGTTTTGAACTTGAGCCACTCTTTTTCAGTTTCATTCAATGCTGGCGACAAACGTTCGTATACCAGTTCATGATAATTGTTCAGCCACAACTTTTCTTCAGGAGTCAATAGCGACAAATCGAGCGCTTGAAGGTCAAAAGGAAACAGTGTCAAGGTTTCAAAATTCAAAAAGGTTCCAAATTCATTAATTTCTGCTTCGCGTACGGTCACCAAATTTTCACAACGAATGCCATATTGATTGGTGCGATACAAGCCAGGCTCATTACTCAACACCATACCAATTTGCAAGACTGTCGGATTTTCGTCCATACGAATGCTTTGAGGACCTTCGTGAACACACAAAAAATGTCCTACGCCATGGCCCGTTCCATGCCCGTATTGTAACCCATTTTCCCACAAAAATTGACGCGCCAAAATATCTAATTGGTTACCACGCGTTCCATGTGGAAATTTAGCTGTAGCGAGTGCTATATGCCCTTTTAACACCAACGTAAAATCTCTTTTTTGTTGCTTTGATAATGGTCCAAGTCCCACGGTACGCGTAATATCGGTTGTTCCGTCAAAATACTGTCCGCCAGAATCGAGCAAGAAGAAATTTTCAGGTTTTAACGTCGCATTACTCTCCTCTGTTGCATCATAATGCACAATCGCTCCATGCGCAGCATAACCAGCAATGGTTCCAAAACTTTCAGTAACAAATAGCTCTTGTTCTGCACGACAGTGTTTTAAATAAGCGATGGCGCTCAATTCGGTCACTTCGCCTGTTGGTACATGTTCTTCTAACCAACGGAAAAATTTAACCAAAGCTACACCATCTCTCACCAACGCACGGCGTAATCCAGCCAATTCTACATCGTTTTTAAGACATTTCATACCAACGATGGGCGAAGTCATCTCTTTCACTTGACAAGCGCATGGAATGGCTTTATATAGACCATAACTCACTTTGTTTACATCCAGTCCTATTCGCTTGCCAGTTGGCAAATTTTTTATATAACTTGAAATTTTGTCGTAAGGCTGAATGCTAACATCAGAAACTGCTAAATGAGTTTTAACATCTTCGGTTAATTTAGCAACGTTTATAAATAGTGTCGCCGAGCGAGCCTCTACAGTGGCATAGGAAATAACCACAGGATTGTAAGAAACATCATTACCACGAATGTTGAACAGCCAAGCAATATCATCCAATGACGATAACAGAAGCACGTCCACTTTGCGCTCTACCATCTCAGCACGTACAGTTTCTAACTTATCCACCGTAGTACGACCAGCATACTCGGTTGTTAATTCAAAAATTGATTGCGTTGGTAATGCTGGACGATTTTTCCATACTTGAGCAATAAAATCGTAATTCGTATTCAGCGTCAATCCATAAGTAGCTAACTCCTCTTTCATCCGTTTTAATGCATTGACAGAAAACATAACCGGATTGACAGCCACTTGGTCGCCATGCTTAAGCACTGTGCCTAACCACGTAACGATAGAAGGCGTTGCAATCACACCCTCTTTGAATAAATCAATGTCTGTATCTGCTAACTGTTCTTCAGCTTGTAAGAAATAACGTGAGTCTGTCCACAAGCCTCCTTTATCAGTTGTAATTACAGCTTTTCCTGCAGATCCTGAAAAACCAGAAATAAATTGGCGTTCTTGCCAATGTTCAGCAATATATTCGCTCGCATGCGGATCGGTGCCTGGCACTATCACGGCAGCAATTTCTTGATACGCCATCAAACTGCGTAACTCTTTCAAACGTTCTTGTATAATCATAATTGTATCGTTTTTAAAATAAAAACCTCTCACAAAGATACGATAAATTAGTTGTTAAAAAAAGCCCTTACAAAAATTTGCAAGGGCTTTTTTATCTACTTATCTAAGGTCAATATTTGTAACTGACCAGTTTTGAGGTTTTCCTACCCCACTCATTTTATACCATCTTACGCTTTTATATTTAAAAGCTAATTGAATTCTCTTACCTGCGTAGTCCGTAAAATCTTTGGTCATAGCCACTTCCATTGGAGCAGCTGGATAGCCTGTCAATGATAGTTGCACGAAGCGATTCGGAGCTGTTAATGGACTCACAAAAGTTTCCAATTCATTAAGTACGGCTACGAATAACATCAACTCTTCAGCAGGATTGTAAGCGCCTTTATCGCTGTACAATGGAACGACATACAAGGGTTTGATTTTGAATGACAATGTAGCAAACTCATAGTCTGGTAGCTCAATAATTTTCGATACCAACCAACTTTCGTCTGTGGAAGGAGGCACGCTATCAGAAGTTCCTGAGACATACGGACTACCGATTGCTTGCGCACATTTGCCAGCTCCAGCATATATAGCTGTTTTCCAAATAGCATACGAAGTAGCACGTTGTTCTTGAAAATAATTACCGTAACTTCCAATATTTGAAGAAAAATCTTCTGAAATATAAGGTTCGAGATTCACAATGAGACCGTTATCTTCTTTAGTCCACCAAAATCCTTTTAAATTGGTTGACTCAGCCATGAAAGGATCTAGTTGATTCTCTGGAGAGATCACATCTACCCAAAATTTAGCTAAACGGTTTTTAGACGCACCATTAGTAGCTTCCAAACCCAATTGCGATTCCCAATAAGGAATAGTAACTGTTACAAGCACCATTTTAGAACGATCTGTTTCGTCAGGTGTTTGTGCTACCAATACAGTTTTGTTGGTTGTATAAGGAGCTGTTACTTGTACTGTATCTATACTTGTTACATCGTAGCATCCAACAATATAACCTTGAAACCAAATATTTCGCCAATGTTTTGTTTCTGAAGAATTCAACGGATGAAGTCTGTCAGTCGTCATTTTTACTAAACTCAAGAACTCCGACGTTGAATACGGAAATTCTTGTACACCCTTTTGCACCTCAATGCCAGCAAATGGGTCTTGCGCATTCTTATCATCACAAGACACCAACAACGTGCTCATGAAGATAGAGAATAGTACTACTATAAAATAGGTATGTTTCATAATTATCTGTTTTATTTAAGGTTATCTATTAATATTTTGTGTAATATACATCGTCTGCATACCATAAATCATCCTTTTTAACTTCTTTAAAGGATTCTTCTCCAGCTGTTTGCCCAATACGATAATAACCATTAGCAGTAGCTTTTAATTGAATATCTTTTAAAGAACGGATAGTTAAAGAAAAAGCTTCGTTCATATAACCCACGTTTTTACCTTTATCAGAATAAACACCAAGAATACCAATAATGTCACCCTCGAACTGGCCTACGACTGTAGCAGTAGATGAAGGAGCATCGTAAATAGGACTAGGAATAGTTGCTTCTGCAAATTTAGCATATTCACTCGTAGAAATTGACATCCAAACGGTAGGTGATCCCACAGTTGCAATATCACGACTTTGTGGATATCCTTGCGATTTGTAAGATTCAGGAGCAAATATACTTGATTTTTGTCTCCATTGAGCCATGCCTGCTTCAGTAGAATCTACCAAAGCTGGTAATTCACAGATTGGTTTTACCGTATAGTTGTAATCATCTTCAGCAAGACCAGGACCACCAGAACGTTGTGTAAAATAAACATTTTTGAGTCTCACAAAACGACTTGCTAACGTTGAAATACTTTTATAGCCAGCTTCGCTAGGCGAAAAATAAGGTGGTACCCAACCTTGTACTGTAGATATTTGCATATCTTCTATTACAATGTCATCTGGAGTGGGTTTTTCTATCAGCTGAACAGCGTTCTTGAAAACAGGAACTGGAATACGTCCTGGTTCCCAACCTACTTTTGAGCCTGTAGCTCCAGGTTGCCAATCAGGTTCTTTGTCGGTATTGAAAAAAGCAACACCTAATTGTACTTGCGCCGCATATTTTCCTAGCACCAAGCCGTTACAACGAATAGCAATTAATTGTCCGCGAGTATAAATACCAGACATGCTACCTGCATCTATCGATAATTTCAAACCTTGCTCAGGATGTTTCTCATCTTGAATAACAAGCGTTTTGTAAAGATTCCCTGATACATCTTCAGAAACTACACGTCCGCGGATAATGATAGCATTTGTGCCGTCAGCATTGAGTTTTGGTAACGTATCGATGCTAAATACACCTGTAGGAGTAACACCATCTTTATTAAAATCGTTTTCTCTTACTGGTTTGATATCACCTTCTACGGTCAAATAGGTATCTATCAATTCGCCAATAGTCATGGTTGCTTTCCAAGAATTTTCCTCTGTTACAAATGAGTTCTCGGCAACCGGTTCATATTGATGACATGCAGGCAATAAAATAGCCAAGGCAGTCAAACTTATTACAAAAATTTTATTTATTGATTTCATAGCAATATAATTTAAGAGTTAAAATTAAAATCTATAACCAATATTCAAGAAGAAATTGGTGCCCCAAGCGTAATAATATTTCGCTGGATATTTTTGAACGTTACTTGATACAAAAATATCAGTGTCTTGTTGACCTGGAGTTGCAGA
>DATFIF010000098.1:0-3730 GCA_035270405.1 Paludibacteraceae bacterium
TTGTCCTTGCGCCATCAGTGCTAAAATATCTTTCGACATACTTGCCACATCGCTTAGCGGATAAAGTTCCACCAGTTGTGTTAAGGATTCTTGAAAAATAGTTGGCGTAGAGGTTTTTCCTAAACTTAGCGCACGTAAAAATGCAAATTTTGGAAGCAAAGTTGACAGAGGAAAATTCTGAATCATATAGTCGTAATGAGTCAAAACTTGCTTAAAGTCATTTTTACTATACGCAGCGTAAGTAGTTGTATAAAGCGAATCCTGCATCGTGTACATTTCTGCCAAACGTTGTGCGTAATCAGGTTGTGAAAAGATAATCGCATAATTACTAGTAGGATAATCCGTAATAATTTTTTCACGAACGGCTGCCTGTTCCTCCTTTTTTTGAAGTTGTCCGTAAACTTGATATAATCCGTAATAACTCTCTAAGAGATGGTCGCTTTTAGGAAAACGTTTTTGAAAATCGCGTAACGTGACTTGTGCCATTTCGGCATCTTCTAAACCATTTTGGTAAATTTCGGCCATATTCAATAGCGACTCTTCAATGGCTAAGTTGGATTGATTCTTTTGCACTTCGGTTTTCGGTATTTGCGCCAAATAAAATTCTGGATTTTTGGCATCGTCCAGTTTTTCTATTGGTAATGAATCATTGGAGGTCACAAATCCGTCATTTTCTACGATGTCTTCTACTTCTGCTTGTTGCGCTGTTTTATTGAGTCGTCGCCAATGGTCTTCCAATTTGCGTTTTCCCCAACGGCGTTGGAACTCTGACCGACCACTAATCATAAGTGAAGGATTGTAGAAATACCACTCTGCAGCTGTTCCGGGAGGAGTAAATCCTGCTGAACCAAACTCTGTTTCATCGCTTGGCGCATTCATCGCCAAGGCGTCTTCTGCGGCGCGTGCCTCCGCCTCTTTTTCGTCGGAAATCACTTTAGCGATGAGCTTATCTACGATGAGACGCTGCTCTTTTTCGCTTAAAGTTGCTAAGTGTTGTAAACTATCTTGTAAAACTACGGTGTTATAATTCAGCGCCAAATCGCCCAGCACTTCGGCTAATTTAGTGACACGTTCGTAATCGCTATTGGTGTTACTAATAATGGTTGAAGCCTCTTCAAAACAGGGTTGGGCGTCGATATACTGTTTTTTGCCATAGTATAAATCGCCTAATTTTAATAATACAACTGCCTTTTCGATGCCGTTGCGTGTGCTTTCTTTAATGGCTTTTTGATAAGCTACAATCGCTTTATCTTCTTTGCCGGCATAGAGTTGAATAGTTCCAATTGTATAATAAATTTGGTCTAAAAAATCCTTGTTATTCGGACTTTTAGCCATTTTCTCGAGTGATTTAATAGCTTTAGGAATATTCGTAGTTTCGGCTTGCAACGCTTGCATGCGCGCATTGAATTCCATCGTGTAGTCAGGCGTTAGTTTCAACACAGCACGAAAATAATTAGAGGCCTCTTTTCGGTTGTTTTGTTGCAGCATCAATTGTCCTAAAATGTAGTTGAAGCGTGTTTTTTGATACCTGTTTTTTTCTTTGTCAAGTGCTATTTTCAGAAAGGGCACAGCCTCTTTGGTACGATTTTGTTTCAGTAATAAATCAGCTTTGGTGGCGGCGAAAATTCCATTCAAATCGCTCGACACATCGTTTTCGTTGATTTTGCCAATCGCCTCTTCGGCCTCGTATAACCAATTCATTTCGGCGTAGGCACGCGCCATCCAAATACGCGCTTCTGTGACCACACTAGGCTCTGTGGAAAAATGGCGTGCAACATAGGTAAACGTACCAACGGCACCTATAAAGTCCGCTTTATGAAATTCGGCTTGACCTAACAAAAGCCACGCTCTTTTCACCATTGGATTAAACTCTTTCTGTTTCAACCACTGTTGATATTCAGGATCTCTCGATTTTTTAGGATTCTTTTTTGGTGGTTTTTGTATCGAATGCAGCTTGATGGATTTTCGACATTTGGTGATGACAATATCCATCGTGCTGGCTACCGCTTCGCCATTACTGTGGTTGCTGATAGGATACATCACAAGCGGTTTGGAATAATCGTCTTGCTGCATTTTTTGCATATCATTTATGCCCTTGTCGTAACTAGTTTTTGCGTTGAAAAAAACATTAAAACGTGTCGTGGTAGTGTGGTAAGCGCGCGTGCTCCACGTATTTTTTTTAGTGGAACAACTTGTGAGCGCCACCAATAACAGAGTCAGTGCTATCCAGAGAAGATATTTTAGTTTTGAAAACATAAGCTTTTAAAATCAAAAAAGAAGCGTTAGATGCCTCTATTTAACGCAAAAAAAGGTTTATTTATTGTTCGGACAACAATAAGCAAAGATACTAAAAAGTTATTAGTTGCCTAACTGCGCCTGTGATATTTTTGAATTAATCTATTCAGAGCAATTAACCATTACTTTTTTTAAGGAATCTGAACAAAAAGAGCGCCTAAACTCTCTGAAGAGTTGTTTTTTTAATATAAAAACAGTATTTTTGTAGGAATTAATTTTTAACTAAACACGTATGATTATGAAAATCAAAACAGGCTTACTCATCGCGATTTTTATAGGTGGATCGTTGTCTGTCACGGCACAAGATCAAGATGCAAAAGCAGCTATGGAAGAGGCGGCAAAAGCTTCGCAACAAGCTGTCGAATTGGTAAAAGTACCAGTAGAGAAAAAATGGAAAGTAAACGGTGTTGTCGGTTTGAACGCTACAGCTACAGGATTGTGGAATTGGGCAGCCGGTGGCAACAATAGTGCAAATGGTGTTCTGTTTGCGAATGTCTCTTTACTTTATCGAAAAGACAAACTCGCTTGGGAAACAAATTTGGACACGGAAATTGGAGCTATGTATATGGCTGGCACTAAATACACTTGGCGTAAATCGAGCGATAAAATTAATTTTGCGACTAAATTAGGTTATGAGTTTGCTCCAAAATGGTACGCTACAGCGTTAGGAAGTTTTAAATCACAATACATAAAAGGGTACGACTATACACTCGTGGGAGGTGTCGAAACTGAAACGTATATTTCTAATTGGTTATCACCTTCGTATTCCGATCTCTCTTTAGGTATCGACTGGAAACCAAATGAAATCTTTTCGGTCTATTTATCGCCTGTGGCAGGACGTATTTCCACAGCTACAGACGCAGCACTTCGTGCAAAATACGGTGTGGATTTAGACAAAACAAACAGAAGTGCCTTTGGTCTCGCTTTTAAAGGCGGTGTAAACTATGCGCGTATCGAAAATTTGAAAGTAATTTCTACATTGGGGTTATTTACACCTTATAATAAAGACTTCGGAAATTTTGATGTCGATTGGGATGTGGCGGTTTCTTATCAATTTCTTAAAGTGTTGAATGTAACATTGAGTACATCGCTTAAATATTATGACAAAGTACTGATAACTGACCAGACAGGTTATCTTGCTCCGCGTGTTCAATTTAAAACCGTTTTGGGAGTTGGTGTAGGGTATAGTTTTTAGTAAGTTACTTGTTTTCAGATTGATGAGTTTTTTTTGATGTTAAAAACTATTTTTTGCTTCAAAAATTATGGTACTTTCAAAAAAAGTTTATACCTTTACCCCCACAAATTGAGGTCGTATGCCCTCGTATAAAAAACCGATTATTAATTACTTATTTTATTAATTTTATTAAATTCTTTTTATCATGAAAAAAATTACTTTTTTGTTGGCTTTCGTAGCAGTTGCTATGTTTGCAAATGC
>DATFIF010000099.1:0-16521 GCA_035270405.1 Paludibacteraceae bacterium
AGTCAAAGAGCACTCCTGAAAATTTGGTAGTACTCTTTTCATATAATAATGCGACAAAGATAAGAGTTTATTTGGAGCTTAACAATAAAATTAACCTTTAATATGAGTGATTTACATCAATTATTCGTCCATCTTCATCAATTAATCGGTATGTGAAGTTTTGTTGCTCTCCGCTTTGAGTAACAACGACTTGTCCACCGACCACTTTTTTACTGCCTTGTATATCACTAAACCACGCTCCTAACAATAGGTCATAAGCTCCTGAAGCTGGCACCAAAGAGTACGTTTTAGAACCCGAAAATTGATACGTTCCAGCTGGAATTCGATTGGTCACGCTTAAAGGCACATAAAACTCTACTTGCAAAACAGTATCTATGGAATGGGTCAATTTCTGTCGAAAAACATTCAAGCCTACGTGGTAACTATCGCCCAAAAAATCTGTTTTGACTGATAGAACATCTAAATGTATCGTTTCTGGTAGATTTGTTTCCGTTTTATCAATCACCGGAATTAAACCAGAAAAATTAATCACAATATCTTCCTCTTTTTCTCCAATTAAATGACCTTCTAACTGGTATTTAACTCCTTTCAAAGTAATCCAAAACGAACCAGATTTCACAAATATAACTTTCAGTCCTTCACTTGTTCGTTGTCCAAGAAACGTTCCAATAGCATATTGCGTACCTGATTCTTCATAAAGTTGACCTGGCATAAAAGTGTACTCTTGGCGTATTTCCGACATATTATAAGTTCCTGCCGTCATAGTTAAATCTGTCAACGGAAGTTGTACATCTAAATTTATAAAAAGACCTTCGCCTGACAACAGACCATCTGGGTTCATCGTAACACCATCACCCAATAAACGCAACACAAAATTATTAGAACCGACTTCATAAGCATCTCCATAATAGAGTGCTTTCGCGCGTTCAAAAGCAAAACCATATTCCAACGCATTAACAACCACTTCGCAAGTAGCTTTAATGTTTCCAGCAGAAGCCGTAATTGTACATTTTCCAGAATAGACAGCTGTAACAACTCCAGACGAACTCACAATAGCAACAGATGGATCAGAAGATTTCCAAGTAGTTGGGTTGGCAAACGTCGACGATAAAGGCTCAATAATACATTGAAGATGGTAACTCTCTCCCGCATTCATAGTTAACTGCGAACGATCAAGAGTAACCGAGCCAACAGGATACTCTTCGCACGCTGGCAACAAGAGCAAAAAAGCAAAGAAAACAAGACTATATAACTTTTTCATTATTCTTTATAATACGATTTTTACGTAATATGCTAGCCGGATAACTTGCCAACAAAAAGCCTAAAATCACGACCGTGAAAAACACTAAAAAAACATCGCCCCACTGCAGAGCTACTGGATAATTGTCGACCACAAAACCTTCGCCCATTTTGATAATGCCAATATATTGTTGCGTTAAACACAACACAATACCCACACTCAAACCAATGACGGCTCCGTAAATAGAAATCATCCAGCCATCTAATAAGAACAGAAATTGTACGATTTTAGTATCTGCACCCAAATTAAAAAATAACGTGATGTCGTTTTGCTTATTAATCATCAACATAGAAAGTGACCCAATGATGTTACAGGTAGCGATAAGCAAGATAAACGACAAAATAAGAAATGTAATCCATTTTTCAATTTGCAAAATGCGGTAAAAATCGGCCTGTTGTTCCTGTCTATTCTGAACTAAGAAGGATTCCCCAAGAGTTTTTTGAATGCTTGTTTGTAGCTTATCAAGTTTATCAGGAGATTTTAATTTCAGTTCCACACTCGAAACCTCCGATGGTTGATAGTCGAATAACTTTTGTGCCAATTCTATCGGCACAAATACAATGTCGTCATCGTACTCTGGCTGATTAGCCACAAAAACTCCTGACACAAAAAGAGGTTGTTGAACAAACGCATTATCAGGTCGCGCTAAATTTATTTTGGCACTACGTTTGGGTACAAACAGTACAATCGGCGACACAAAATCGACACCTAAACTCAACGAATTTGCCACGCCAACACCAACCACCGCATTATATCCTGAGCCACTTCGTAGTGTAAATGAACCATCCAACATGAGTTTTTGTATGCCTGTCATTTTGGAATAATCTGCCGTTACGCCTTTAATAGTTACGGGAGTTTGTCGGTCATTAAAACTTGCCAACACGTTACCAGAAAAAACTTCGGAGAAAATAGCGACGTCATCCAACGTGCGAATTTCTTGCCACGCTTCAGTTTTCAAATCAAAGACACGACCTTGTTGTGACGTTATTTTTAAATCGGGGTCAAAGGATGTGAATGAATTTTGAACAATATTTTCAAAACCATTCAGCACGGAAAGTACACAAATAAGTGCCATGGCACCAACGGCAACACCAGCCATCGACACCATAGAAATGATATTAATTGTCTGATGCGATTTTTTAGAAAATAGGTACCGTTGAGCCACAAAAAACGACCACATATACTGACGCATACGTTTTTGAAACGACTCTTTCGTGGTTTTTTTTTCAGACTGAACAGACATAAAAATCTTATTTGTCGGTAGAAGTGTTCTTTAATAGGTGATCGATGTGCTCTAATTTCTCCATCGATTCATCTAAATGAAAAGAAATTTCAGGAACAATGCGCAACTGATGACGAACGCGTTTGCCCAATTCGTAGCGAATGGATTTTGTTTCGGTTTCGATTTGTGACATCACTTCGGCTGATTTCTGTGTTGGGAAAACGCTGAGATAAACTCTAGCCAAACTGAGGTCAGTTGTTATACGTGCTTCAGTAACAGTTATCAACACACCTTGCAACTGACGTGCATACAGCAAAAACAGTTCTCCCAACTCTTTTTGTAATAAACGAGCTATCTTTTCTTGTCTTGTAGTTTCCATAAAAATAATTTATATAACGAAATGATTGACTGTAAGATAATATCTATATACCTTTGCGCAGACACAATCATAAAAAATAAGCGTGTAATTCGGGACAAAGTTAGCTATTTTATTTGTACTTTTGCGCTCGTATTTCTAAAATTCGGTTCAAAAGCCCACAAACAATTTTCGGAAATGAATACTATAATCGAACACGACGGCATAATTGAACGCATTGAATCAAATCGTGCGTTTGTACGCATTGAGCAACGCTCAGCTTGTTCCGCGTGTCATGCGAAAGCTGCTTGCACAGCTTCCGACATGGCTGAAAAAATTATTGAGGCCATCATTTCGACTAACAACTCGTTTTCGATTGGCGAAGAAGTCACTCTCGTGGGTGAACGAAGCATGGGACTAAAAGCGGTTTTATTGGCATTTGTCATCCCTTTTTCTCTTATTTTAGTGAGCTTATTCGCCTTAAAGTTTGTGACGACCAACGAGGCAATTGCTGGCTCTATCGCTTTAGGAACACTCATTCCCTATTTTGGAATACTTGCACTGCTGAAAACAAAATTAGCTAACAAATTTCGATTTTACGCAACAAAAAAAAAGTAATCAACAATGATTTTTCAATATATTAGTATCTCATCACTATGAATATAATTGTCATCTCTCTCATCACACTCGGTGCCATTGGCTGTATATCAGCCGTAGTTTTATATTTTGCTTCACAAAAATTTAAAGTAGAAGAAGATCCACGTATCGACCAAGTGGAAGCCGTTTTACCCGGCGCCAACTGCGGCGGATGTGGCAGACCTGGGTGTCGCAGCTTTGCAGAGTTTTGTGTAAACGCCGATTCATTAGGCAATATAGTGTGCCCTGTTGGAGGTCCCACAACCATGGTCAAAGTTGGCGAAATTCTCGGTTTAGCTGCCGCAGAAGGTTCACCCATGATTGCTGTTGTGCGCTGTAACGGGACCTGTGACAATCGTCCAAAAACTTCACACTACGATGGCGCTCGCTCGTGCCAAATCATGCACAATTTATATGCTGGCGAAACTGGTTGTATGTATGGCTGTTTGGGCTGTGGCGATTGTGTTGATGTCTGTCTGTTTGACGCCATACACATGAATCCTGAAACTGGTTTACCAGAAGTGGATGAGGAGAAATGTACTGCTTGTGGCGCTTGTGTCACTGCGTGTCCAAAAAACATCATCGAATTACGTAAAAAAGGACCAAAAGGCAAACGGATTTTTGTAAGCTGTGTCAACGAAGACAAAGGCGGTGTAGCTCGCAAAGCATGTGCTGTAGCTTGTATTGGCTGCGGTAAATGTGAAAAAGCGTGTGCGTTCGATGCCATTACCATTGTAAATAACTTAGCCTACATTGATTACGATAAATGCCGTTTGTGTCGCAAATGTGTGGATGTTTGTCCAACTAACGCTATTCACGAACTTCACTTTCCACCTAAAAAAGTGGTAGTTGCAGAACCACAAACTGCCGAAGTAAAACCAACCGAAACTCCGAACGTCTAAGAGATAAAAAGTATGAAAACATTTAAAATAGGTGGAATTCATCCAACCAGCCATAAGTTATCTGCCAACGCGCCAATTGAAAACGTACCATTACCAAAAAAGGCGATTGTACCCTTAAGTCAACACATTGGTGCTCCAGCAAAACCAATTGTTGAAAAAGGCGATCAAGTAAAAGTTGGTCAAGTCATTGCTGAAGCAAATGGTTTTGTTTCTGTCAATGTGCATGCACCAATTTCTGGCGTCGTAACGAAAATAGATACAGCGGTGGATGGTTGGGGATTACCAATGCCTTCAATTTTTATTGATGCAGAAGGAGATGGCGACGAATGGTTAGAAACCATCGACCGCACGCCTGACATCAATCGAATTTGTAAATTAAATGGCAAAGAGATTATCAAAAAAATTCAGGATGCTGGCATCGTTGGTTTAGGTGGAGCTTGTTTCCCAACTCACGTCAAACTAATGCCACCTGCCGATTGTAAAATCGAGGTTTTAATTATCAATGCCGTTGAGTGTGAACCGTATCTCACGTGCGACCATCAATTGATGTTGGAACATGCAGAAGAAATTTTTATTGGCATTTCGCTTGTGATGCGTGCGCTTAATATCGAACGTGCCATCGTTGGGATTGAGAATAATAAAAAAGATGCCATTGAACTTTTCCAAAAAATCGCTAATCGTCATTTTGGTATCGAAGTCTGTCCTTTAAAATTACGTTATCCACAAGGTGGAGAGAAACAATTAATCGATGCCACTATCAACCGACAAGTCGCAAGTGGCGCACTTCCGCTTTCTGTAGGCGCTGTTGTTCAAAACGTAGCGACCGTATTTGCCATATACGAAGCAGTACAAAAAAATAAACCTCTTATTGACCGAGTGATGACTGTGACTGGCGAAAGTGTAACGCGTCGCGGAAATTATTTGGTGCGTTTCGGCACGCCACTCGCTGACGTCATCGAACAAGCTGGTGGAATTCCAGAAGATACCGGTAAAATTATTGCTGGTGGTCCAATGATGGGAAAAGCAATGACAAGCATTAACATGCCAGCGCACAAACGCACGTCGGGTATTCTCATCATGACAGAAGCAGAATCTATCCGCCGCGAACCTGAAAATTGTATGCGTTGTGGCAAATGTGTCGAGGCTTGTCCAATGGGTTTGGAACCTTTTCTTTTGGTGAGACAAGCAGAAATGCGCTTGTGGGAAGATATGGAAAAAAATGCCATTATGGATTGTATTGAATGTGGTTGCTGTTTATACTCTTGCCCAAGCAATCGTCCATTGCTGGATTATGTTCGAATGGGAAAAGCCAAAGTAGGAGGAATTTTGCGCGAACGCGCCACCAAAAAATAAGTAGATATAAAACTGACATTACAGAAATTGCATATATGAAAAAGTTAATTATTTCGCCGGCACCACACGCACACAACAATGAGACGATTACATCAACTATGATGAAAGTGCTTATTGCTTTAGTGCCAGCCTACGCCGTATCGCTCTACTTCTTCGGCTTGGGAGCCTTGATTGTGAGTCTTACCGCGGTGGCTTCGTGTGTTTTGTTTGAATACCTTATTCAACGCTATTTACTAAAAGGAAAAACGTCCATTTTCGATTTATCAGCAGTTCTTACCGGATTGTTATTGGCTTTTAATCTACCGTCAAATCTACCAATTTGGATGATTATTATTGGTTCGCTGGTGGCAATCGGTATTGGAAAAATGAGTTTTGGTGGTTTGGGTAACAATCCGTTCAATCCCGCTTTGGTGGGACGCGTTTTTCTGCTGATTTCATTTCCTGTAGAAATGACGTCATGGCCACGACCAATGAGTAATTGGACTATTTCTTCGTCATACATCGATGCCGAAACCGCCGCAACTCCTTTAGCAATGCTCAAAGGTCATTTCGGAGAGTTACCATCAACGCTTGATCTGTTTTTAGGAAATATGAGTGGTTCATTAGGAGAAATTTCTGCCGTCGCTTTACTGCTTGGCGGGTTATACCTTATTATACGTAAAGTGATCTCATGGCATATTCCCGTTAGCATTCTTGGAACGGTAGCTATTTTTACAGCGATTTTACACGCTGTCAATCCTGAATTATACGCTTCTGCTGACATTCATCTATTAACTGGCGGTCTGATGTTAGGAGCTATTTTTATGGCTACCGATTATGCCACTTCACCTATGAATGGGAAAGCACAATTGATTTATGGTGTCGGAATTGGTTTTATTACTGTCATCATCCGCACATTTGGCGCTTATCCCGAAGGAGTTTCTTTTGCCATTTTAATTATGAATGGCGTTACACCACTGCTCAATCATTATGTCAAACCGAAACGTTTCGGAGAAAAAATTAAAGCTCAAAAGTAACACATAACTATGAAACAATTAGAATCTAGTTTTCTAAACATGGCGTTGGTACTCACGGTGATTACCCTGATTGCCGCTGGCGCACTCGCTTCGGTTTATACACTAACCGAAGAGCCCATCCGTTTGGCAAAAGAGCAAAAGAAAGAACAAGCCATTAAAGATGTTTTGGCGCCATACACACGACTGGAAGAGCCCGACACAATCAATGGTTTAACAGTTGTGAGAGCTTACAACGAAGACGCATTTGTTGGAGCAGCAGTAGAATCATCTGCCATCGGATTTGGTGGAACGATCAGAATCATGATTGGTTTTGATAAGGAGGGTAAAATCTTTAACTATTCCGTTTTAGAACAGGCAGAAACACCTGGATTAGGTACAAAAATAGTCGACTGGTTTAAAACCAACAAGGGCAAACAAGATATTCGCACTATCAATCCTTCTGAAATTAACTTTACAGTTACAAAAGACGGTGGCGCTATCGATGCCATAACAGCTGCGACAATTAGTTCAAGAGCATTTTTAGAAGCAGTGACTCAAGCTTATGCGGCTTATGCCGAAAAGCATGATGCAGACATAACAACTGGCGCTTCGCAACAACACGACGTAACTCTATCGCCTGATTCACTAACGATGGATTCGCTTACAATAGACACATTATTAATGAATTACAGTTCTGTAGAGAGACCAATTGGCGCCATAGATTCGGCCAAAAAAAACAACTAACCAACCAATAAAACGCAGATAAATTATGAGTTATCTAAAAACATTTACCAATGGATTTCTGAAAGAAAATCCAACATTTGTACTGTTATTAGGTATGTGCCCAACTTTGGGTACAACCACATCAGCAATAAACGGTTTAGGGATGGGCTTAGCAACCGCTTTTGTACTTATCGGTTCAAATGTGGTGATTTCGTTACTCAAGCGACTCATTCCCGACAAAGTACACATTCCAGCTTTCATTGTTATTATTGCAACTTTTGTAACGATTTTACAGATGTTTATGGAAGCTTATGTGCCAGCTCTATTTGAAAGTTTAGGATTGTTCATTCCGCTAATTGTGGTCAACTGCATCGTACTAGGTCGTGCCGAATCATTTGCTGCTAAAAACAATGTATTTGCATCGTTTCTTGATGGCGCAGGCATGGGACTTGGATTTACCTTTGCGTTGACCTTATTAGGTTCGGTGAGAGAACTTTTGGGGACTGGAAATCTATTTAGTTTAACTATTTTCCCGGAACATTACGGCATGTTAATTTTCGTGTTAGCACCAGGCGCCTTTATTGCGTTAGGATATCTTATTGCCATTATCAACAAATTAAAAGCTTCAAAAGCATAACGATTAATGCAACGTGAGTAGTCGCGAACCATTGACCATTTAATATTTTACATTATGACTTACATTTTAATTTTCATTTCAGCCGTTTTTGTGAACAACATCGTTTTGTCACAATTCTTGGGAATTTGTCCCTTTTTAGGCGTTTCGAAAAAAATAGATACGGCTTTAGGCATGGGAGCTGCCGTAGCATTCGTGATGACTATTGCAACGATTGTTACTTACCTTATTCAGAAATTTGTATTAGATGCGTTTGGCTTGGGTTTCTTGCAAACTATCACCTTTATTTTAGTGATTGCCTTTTTGGTGCAATTGGTTGAAATTATCATCAAAAAAATATCACCACCACTTTACCAAGCTTTGGGTGTATTCTTACCTTTAATCAGTACGAATTGCGCTATTTTAGGAGTTGCAATTATGGTGATTCAAAAAGATATGACCTTGATTGAAAGTGTGGTTTTTGCGATTGCTACTGCTATTGGATTTGCTTTAGCATTAGTTCTTTTCGCAGGAATACGCGAACAACTTGCCTTAGTAAAATTACCAAAAGGTATGGAAGGAGCTCCGATCGCTTTAGTTGTAGCAGGACTTTTAGCCATGGCTTTTATGGGATTTTCAGGAGTCGTTTAAGCGATACTCCTATCAGTTTCAATAGTTATAAAAAAGGGATAATCACCAAAAGTAGTATCCCTTTTTTCGTGAGCAATCACTACATAACTCGTAACTATTTTGTATCTTTGTCACTTCATTCAACTCACTATGATTATTATCTCTGAAAATATAACCGCTGATATAGCTACGTTTCTACCAAAAAACGAAGACGAGCCTATCTTCATACTCACCGATACAAATACTGAAAATTACTGTTTACCGCTCATCAATAAACATGAGAGATTGAGTAAAGCTCACGTGATAAGTATACCTAGCGGAGACGAAAATAAAAATCTAAATTCTTTAACAGAAGTGTGGCATTATCTTTCTGAAAATGGAGCTACACGCCACTCTCTTCTTATAAATCTCGGTGGTGGAATGATCACAGATATGGGAGGATTTGCGGCCGCAACTTTTAAACGCGGCATGGATTTTATCAATGTTCCTACGACATTACTTGGCGCAATTGATGCTGCTACAGGTGGTAAAACGGGCATCAACTATTTGGGATTTAAAAACGAAATTGGTGTTTTTGCACCAGCAAAAGCAGTACTGATTAATAGCGATTTCTTTCATACGTTAGATATTCAAAATGTATTGTCGGGATTTGCCGAAATGGTCAAACACGCACTCATATCAGACAAACAATTAATAGTTGAAACATTGCGTTTCGATTTCGACCATTTGGACTATAACGAACTATTACGTTTAACCAAAATCAATTTAGATATTAAATCAAATATTGTAGACGAAGATCCTAACGAAAACGGCATCCGAAAAGCATTAAATTTTGGTCACACATTTGGTCACGCATTCGAAACATTATCGTATCAAACACACGACACCTTGTTGCATGGCTATGCTGTGATATGGGGTTTGGTGTGTGAGTCCTATCTTTCACATATAAAACTCGGATTTCCACAACAAACAGTCATCGATTTGCTCTATTTTGCCAAAGAACATTACGGCGCATTCCCATTTTCGTGCAAGCAGTACAACGCGCTATTTGAGTTGATGAAACACGATAAGAAAAACGAGGCGAACGAAATGAATTTTACCTTACTTTCAGAAATAGGGAAGGTACACATCAATCAAAAAGCTACCAAAGAGGAGATTTTTGAAACGTTAGATTGGTTACAATCAATGTAATAAATAGAAAATGGAACAAAAAACACTCATAATTGGTGCCAGTAATAATCCTGAGCGCTACGCTTACAAAGCGGCAGAGAAACTAGTTGCACATGGCTTTGCAATTGAACTCGTGGGCTTACGACCAGACACTATTTTTAACAAACAAATAGACACTGAACGCAAAACTTATACTAACATCGATACCGTTACGTTATACATTGGTGCACAACGTCAACCCGACTATTACAATTATATTATCAGCTTAAAGCCACGCCGAGTTATCTTCAATCCAGGAACGGAAAATGCTGAATTTGAAGCGCTACTTTCAAAACATAATATAAAAGCAGAAAAAGCTTGTACCTTAGTGTTACTGAGCACTGGGCAATACTAATTGAACTAAATTGAATTCTATAACACGATGAAAATAGCCTTGATTGGATATGGTAAAATGGGTAAAACCATTGAGCAAATTGCCAAAGAACGTGGTCATGAAATTGTGTGCATTATTGATGCTGAAAATCTTCACGATTTTGAATCTGTCGCATTTGCTAAAGCTGATGTGGCTATAGAATTTACAGCACCTACAGTTGCCATCGATAATTATCGTCGCTCGTGGAAAGTTGGCGTTCCTGTGGTTTCTGGCACAACAGGCTGGAAGGAACAATTACCTAAAATTCAAGAAGAAATTAACGCTAACGGTTTCACTCTATTTTGGACGTCAAATTTTAGTTTAGGAGTCAATATCTTTTTTGAACTCAACCGTCATTTGGCAACTATCATGAACCAATTCGGCGATTATGATGTGTCAATCACAGAAACACACCATATTCATAAATTAGATGCGCCAAGCGGAACCGCTATCACGTTGGCTGAAACTATTTTAGAGAAATTAAATCGTAAAAACCAATGGGTTTTAGGCGAAAGTGATGCCACAAACGAACTTACCATTAAAGCTATTCGCGAAGACGAAGTGCCAGGCACTCACGCCGTTCGCTACGAAGGTTCGGTTGACACAATTACACTCACACACGAAGCAAAAAACCGCCTCGGTTTAGCTTTAGGAGCGGTCGTCGCTGCTGAATTTACCGTTGGCAAAACAGGTTTTCTCAACATGCAGGATTTATTGAAATTTTAAACAAAACTATATGAAAAATCGTTTCAAAAAAACCGTAAAAGAGTGGATTAAATGGGCCATTTGGAGTCTCATTTATGTTCTGTTTATTCTCTGGGTAGGAAATTACTGGTGGTTATTGTTATTACCGCTCATTCTCGATCTTTTTATCACACGGTTTATCCCTTGGGATTTTTGGAAAAAAACTAAAAACAAAGTTCTTTATACCATTTTTAGTTGGATTGATGCCATTTTATTTGCGTTGATTGCTGTCTATTTTATCAACCTATATCTGTTTCAAAATTATCAAATTCCGACTTCCTCATTAGAGAAAAGTTTACTCGTTGGCGATTTTTTATTTGTGAGCAAAGCTTCTTATGGTCCTCGTGTACCAAATACACCTTTTTCATTCCCATTAGTACAACACACTTTTCCAGAAATGATGGGTGGTGGAAAATCATACATTGAAACTCCACAATGGAAATATCGACGTCTAAAAGGATGGGATAGCGTGACCAAAGGCGATATTGTAGTATTCAATTTTCCAGCAGGAGATACGGTTGCTACCAAAATTCCAAATCCTGATTATTATACGCTATGTCACTATTTAGGTCGCGATTATGTGCACCAACGCAGCGATATTTTTGGCGATATTGTGTGGCGTCCAGTAGATCGTCGCGAAAATTATGTGAAACGGTGCGTGGGAACACCGGGCGACACCTTAGAAATTCGCGATAACCACATCTATGTGAATGGTAACTTGGAAGAGAAACACGAAGGTTTACAACTCAATTATTACGTTCAAACAAATGGCGTTATGATTACGGAAACCATGTTCGAAAAACTTCAAATTAGTAAAGATGATCAAGAACTAGTAAATCCATCGAATCTGGATGAAATGGCTCATTTACTCAAACTGGGATTTGACAGCACTAAACCCATCTATCATTTGCCAATGACGATGGATGCTAAAAATCGTTTACAGTCACAAGCGATGATTACTAAGATAGAGGTTGAGCCAGATATGAATGGTGGAGTTTTTCCGTTGAGTGCTAATTATGGCTGGACTCGCGACAATTTTGGTCCACTTTATATTCCCAAAAAAGACGCAACCGTAAAACTGACACTGGAGAATTTGCCAATCTACGAACATATTATTCGTAATTACGAAGGCAATACACTCGCAACAAAAGCTGGAGTCATTTACATTAATAATAAAGCAACAGATAGTTACACGTTTAAAATGGACTACTACTGGATGATGGGCGATAATCGTCACAAGTCAGCAGATTCACGTTATTGGGGATTTGTACCTGAAGATCATATTGTAGGACGCCCCGTAGTTGTTTGGCTATCACTCGACAAAGACAAATCGCTGTTCCAAGGTAAAATCCGTTGGAGACGCTTCTTTAAAAATGCCGCTGAATAAGTTAATCAGCATGCTATCTTTTACCACAAACAAAAAGGGTTTCTATCGTGATAGAAACCCTTTTTTAGTATAGAACCATTTAGTAACCTAAAATTTTCAACATCGATTTGTAACTTTGCTCTTTAGCAAACAACTTAGTTGTATATTCTCCGTCCTCATCCCGATCGATTACAACCAACTTGGGACCAGGAATCAAACAGTGTTGAATGCCACCATAACCACCCAACGATTCTTGATAAGCACCCATGTGAAAGAAACCCACATATTGTTCTTGACTTTCACCAGGTTGCATCTTGGGCATAAAAACAGCATTAGAATGTGCTTCAGCATTATAGAAATCCTCACTGTCACAAGTTAAACCACCCAAATGAACACGTTGGTACTCTTTGTCCCAATTATTTACAGCCAACAAAACATACCGTTGATTAATCGCCCAAGTATCAGGCAACGTGGTCATAAACGAGCTGTCAATCATGTTCCACAACTCCCGATCATTCTGCTGTTTTTGATTGACAATCGAATACAACATGGCACCACTTTCGCCAACCGTATAAGAACCAAACTCAGTAAACACATTTGGTTCTGGCACACCATTATTCAAACAGGTATTTTTAATTTGAGCAATAATTTCCTCCGCCATATACTCATAATCGTACTGAAAATCCAAATGCGCTTGAATGGGAAAACCGCCTCCAATATTTAACGACTCCAATTCTGGACAAATTTTCTTTAATTCACAATACAAGTTGACAGCCTTAGTTAACTCATTCCAATAGTAAGCCGTATCACGAATACCTGTGTTGATAAAAAAATGGAGCATGGTCAAACCCACATGCGGATTGTTTTGAATCTTCTCTTGATAGTAAGGTATGATGTCATTATAACGAATGCCTAAACGAGAGGTATAGAAGTCGAACTTAGGTTCTTCTTCGGCAGCAATACGAATACCTACGTTAAATTTTAAATCTTCATTCGCCTCAAATAGGTCTAACTCAAACTTATTATCTAAGATAGGAATGATATTTGTAAAGCCTAAACGCATTAAATTTTGAATATTTTCAACATATTGAGGACGTTTAAATCCGTTACATAAGATATAAGTCTCAGGTTTGAGCTGTCCTGATTCATATAACGACTCAAGCATATTCATATCAAAAGCAGACGACGTTTCGATATTAACACCATTTTTCAACACCTCTTCCATGATGAATGAAAAATGAGAACTTTTGGTACAGTAACAGTACTGATATTCACCATTATAATCCACTTTTGCCATCGCCACATTAAACATGCGTCGAGCGCGCTGAATATTCTGACCAATCTTTGGTAAATAACTCAACCTCAAAGGCGTACCATACTGTTTGATAATATCCATCAACGGAATGCCAAACCAATCTAAATCGCCTTCACTAACCGTAAATTCTTCGCTAGAAAGGTCGAATGCCTGTTCGATAAGATCAATGTACTTATTTTTCATAGTTAACAATTTTTAAAATCCAACTTGTTTAGATTGCCTAATAAATAAACATCTAACTCACTCAGATGTAAAATAAATAAATAACTTAACTGAATCAAGCTGCAAAAATACACAAAATAATTCAAAATCAAGTAGATAAAAAAGAATAAAATCGTATGATACATTCTCGAATTGCACAAAGCACTTATTTCCTACGAATATTTGATCAAAAAAGACCCTATTCAATTGAATAGGGTCTTTTCTTAAAATAAACGATTTCGATTAAGCAAGGCTTATCAAAACCTCTGTTTCTGTTTCAGTGAATACGACTTTCTCTTCGCGGGCTAACCAGCCTAGAGCTGCATACAAATCCTTTTCACTCATTTTCGTAGCTTTCTTCAAAGCTTTCAAATCTTTTGCGCCGTCGTTTAGAATATTCCAAACAAGACCCGCATTGACTCCCATTTTTTCTTTCATAGTTGTAAATTTTTTTGACCAAAAAAAGTATTACCTTAATTACATACAAAGGTACAATCTTTTTACAAACTATCAAAATTTTAATTTAATTTTACAAAGTTAATTTTTTTTAATCAAAACGTATGGCAGATGCGGGCATGATACGCGTGATTAAATAAGATGGTAAAATAAGCATGGTTAAAGATAAAACAATAGTTCCAATGTTTAATAATAGCCAATAACCAACATTAAGATAAACAGGCACATAGCTTACATAATACATAGATGCTTCGAGCGGAATAATATGAGTGAAATACTGAACTAAAATAAGTAATACACCTACTACATTACCCCACAACATCCCTTTTCCAATCAGAAATAGAGCTTGATACAGAAAAATTTTACGAATAGACCAATTGTACGCACCCATGGCTTTAAGCATACCGATGGTATTGGTACGTTCGAGAATCAAAATAAGTAAGCCTGAAATCATATTAAAACCAGCAACTAATAACATGAGCATCAAAATAACCCAAGCATTGATATCGAGCATATCGAGCCATTCAAAAACTCTAGGAACCAACTCTTTGATGGTACGCGACTGATAAAAAGAACCCTCGCCATCGTAGCGATTGGCAACTGATTGAAAAACGGCATTTTCGACCTCATCAACTTTAGAGAAATCATCAACTAAAATTTCCAATTGACTCATTTGATTGGAATCCCAATAATTTAACGTCTGAATATGACGCATATCCGTCATTATAAATAGATTGTCATACTCTGCAAATGTCGTTTGATAGATGCCTCGTATGGTAAATTTACGAGCGCGTAGTGGTTCTGCAATAAAATAGGTGAAAAATTTATCGCCAACAGACAATTCCAATAAATCGGCGATAGACTGCGAAATGAGAACATCATTGGTAAGCACGGTATCGTTATAAACCAACGTATCTCCTGCCACCAAATTACGGCTAAAAAATCCCCAATCGAAACTTTCATTAACCCCTTTGAGTACCACGCCATGAAAATCATTATCTGTTTTTACAATGCCGGGCTTTGTAGCAACCTCTTGAACGTGAAGAATATGAGGCAACGAACGTAACACCTGCAATATAGAGTCCGATGGCGCAATCGGTTCTGTTTCGTAATTGGTAGAATTGCCGTAATTCGCTACTTGAATGTGCGACCCAAAACCAATAACCTGATTGCTAACTTCCTGTTTGAAACCAATGACAACGGAAACAGCAATTAACATCACAGCCAATCCCACCGCAATACCAGCAGTGGCAATACGAACCGCAGGACGCGACATTTTTCGTTTTCCGTCGCTATTAAAATGTAAGCGTTTAGCTATAAAATATTCTACTCTCATACAGCCACAAAAATACGCTTTTAACACGATATTGACAAGTGCTTTATTTTCTATAAAAAAAGACCACCTCTAAAAGAGATGGTCTTTAATTCTAACACAGAGAAACTTTTACAATTGTGGTCCTGAAGGAATCAATGCAATAGCATCGTCGTTATCACAATATTGTTCGAAGTTCTTAATGTATTTAGCAGCCAATGATTTAGCTTTGGTTTCCCATTCAGCCACATCGGCATACGTATTACGTGGGTCAAGAATTTCCGTATCCACATTATTCAACGTTTTAGGAGCAACCAAATTCAAAATTGGAACTTTAATTGTTTCAGCTTTTTCAATAGAACCATCAATGATAGCATCAATGATAGCACGTGTATTTTTCAACGAAATACGTTTTCCTGTTCCGTTCCAACCTGTGTTTACCAAATAAACTTGCGCTTTATGTTCGTGAGCTTTTCCAATTAAAGTTTTAGCATACATAGTTGGGTGCAACGTCAAGAATGCTTCACCAAAAGCAGGTGAGAATGAAGGAACTGGCTCTGTGATACCGCGTTCTGTTCCAGCTAATTTTGAAGTAAAGCCCGATAAGAAGTGATATTGAGCTGATTTTTCGTCCAAAATCGATACCGGAGGCAATACGCCAAAAGCGTCAGCCGACAAGTAAATAATTTTCTTAGCATGACCAGCACGTGAAGGAGACACAATTTTACTAATGTGATAAATTGGATAAGAAACGCGCGTATTTTCTGTTTTTGAAGCTGCAGCTGAATAATCAGGAGTTCCATCAGCCAACACTGT
>DATFIF010000100.1:0-2867 GCA_035270405.1 Paludibacteraceae bacterium
TCATGTTTAATGTTTTAGGCTCTTTATGGGTACTATTACTCTATCAGCCATTTCTCAAACTCATCATTATTATATCAAGTGCGCTCGCTGGTAATCCGGAAAATTTAATGACTTATATCAGTACAACTGATCCGGCCATAATAAATCAATTGAACACTGGAACATCTGGAGACGAAGCTTTAATGAGCAATTTTGCAAATATGCAATATTTTGTATCATTTGGGTTGTCCATGTTCCACACCATTTTCAATTTGATAAATATTTCAGTAATGATTTGGTTTACCACACTATATGTTAAAGTTGTAACAAAATTAATTCCATCTAAACCGAGCGAAGAGGAGAACGAAACGCATCTGAAATTCATCTCTACAGGTATGTTATCCACAGCAGAATTATCTATTTTACAAGCTCATAACGAAATTGTACTCTACAGCCAACGCACACAGCGTATGCTCGGACTTGTACGTGAATTGTATCACGAAACAGATGAAGCCGCTTTTGTAAAAAAATTCTCTCGCATACAAAAATATGAGAATATAAGTGACCGCATGGAAGTTGAAATTGCTACCTATCTCACCAAAGTGGCCGATGGAAGGTTAAGTAATGAGTCGAAACATCAAATTCAAATGAATCTTCGAATCGTTTCGGAAATAGAAAGCGTAGCTGATAGTTGTTACAATTTAGCGCGCACCATTCAACGAGGTCACGAAGGAAAAGTTAAGTTTACAGATGATGTAAATGCCAATATAGAATTAATGTTCAATTTGATAGAAAGTGCTGCGTCACAAATGACTCACGTTTTAGAGGCAACAACCTTACAAATTTCGGATGTCAACAAGACACAAAACTTAGAAAACGAAATTAATAATTTCCGTAATCAACTGAAAACACAAAATATCATAGATTTGAACGATGTAAAATATCCGTACGAAAGTAGTGTTATTTATATGGATATAATTGTGGAGTGCGAAAAATTAGGCGATTATATTGTAAACGTGGTGGAAGCGCTTGCCGACTCAAAACTCTATAAATTAAACTGATAAGACTGGTATTATGAGTGCAACTGACAAACAATTTGACCAAGCTGTAGCGGAATGTCGCGATATTTTTTTAAAGAAATTAAATGATTATGGCGGCGCATGGCGTATCATGCGTCCAGAATCAATCACTGATCAGATATTTATCAAAGCAAAACGCATACGAAGCATCGAAACGAAAGGAATCGCTTTAGTGAATGAAGGTATCAGACCCGAACTTATTGGCATCATCAATTACGCTGTCATTGGGCTAATACAATTAGAACTTGGCTACGCGGACACAGATGATTTATCAAAAGAGAAGATTCAAACACTTTACGAAAATTACATCAAGCAAGCTAAGGAGTTGATGATGGCAAAAAATCACGATTACGACGAAGCTTGGCGTTCTATGCGTGTTCAATCGTACACCGATTTAATTTTAATGAAAATACATCGTACCAAAGAAATTGAAGATAACAAAGGTAAAACACTAATTTCAGAAGGTATTGATGCTAATTATTTTGACATGATTAATTATGCCATTTTTGGTTTAATTCAAACGGCTTAAATAATAAAAAATGGACAAATTAAAACCTCAACACCTTAAAAATAACTGGCTCCAATTGCTTGGATTAGTGAGTCGCATTGTATTCGGTTTAACTTTCATTTTTTCAGGTTTTGTAAAAGCGATTGACCCACTTGGTTTTGCCTACAAACAACAAGATTACTTGGAAGTTTGGAATCTATCACATCTTGGCAATTTAGCGTTGATTGCAGCCATCACTTTGGCGGCTGTTGAATTCATGATTGGTATCAATCTTTTGCTAGGAATACGCTTACGAGAAACGGCTTGGGGAGGTTTTCTTTTCATGATTATCATGACCCCATTAACTTTGTGGATTGCGCTCAAGAATCCCGTGTCAGATTGTGGCTGTTTTGGCGATGCGCTTATTATCGGTAATTGGGCAACGTTTTGGAAAAATATGGTGTTACTCGCACTCATCATTACCATCCTTATTTCTCATCGGAAATACCGCGAATATTTATCGCCACTTCCTAGTTGGTTATTAGCAGTGTCATTTGGTGTTATTCCAGTGGCCTTTTCCTGTTACTGTTTGCATTATTTACCCATCATCGATTTTCGTCCCTACACCATTGGAGCAAATATCTCCGAAGGAATGGCGATTCCTGCAGATGCAGAAAGTGATCAGTATGAAACGACGTTTATTTACGAAAAAAATGGCGTGGAAAAGGGGTTTACCTTGGAAAATTACCCTTGGCAAGATACGACTTGGAGATTTGTAGATCAAACAAGCGTGTTAATCAAAAAAGGATTTACACCAGCTATTCACGACTTTTCTATCACTACAGAAGATGATGAAGATATCACAGATAGAGTTTTAAATGATGAGGGAATTACATATTTGCTGGTGATGTATGATTTAGAAAAAACAAATACGACACACTTAGCTGAAATAGAACAATTATATAATCAAGAAACAGCTGCTGGTGCAAAATTTTATGCACTCACAGCGTCATACGAAGGTGTTATTGAAACCTTTAAAACAACGCATAACGCACCGTACCAATTTTGCTGTGCAGATCCAATTACGTTAAAAACGATGGTTAGAGCAAATCCGGGTATCGTAGTTCTGCAAAAAGGTACAATTCTTAATAAATATAACAGTAACAGCATTCAACAGTATTTGAAAAAGAACTAATACGGTATTACCATGAAACGCATAATCTATTCACTCAGTGGTCTTTTATTGGTACTTGGTATTTGTTTATTAAGTTCATGTGAAGAATGGACAAGAAAAACTGATGTATATGTTATTGGGAATGTTG
>DATFIF010000101.1:0-6372 GCA_035270405.1 Paludibacteraceae bacterium
AGCTAAGGATGGTCGTTGCAATACGTGGACAAAATCTACTGGCGACTATCGTTTGGTAATCTATCCTGTATTTAATCCTGGTGAAATTGCAGCTACTAATGATACGGTTTGTGCAGGAGTTGCTCCAAAAATAATCAACAGTATCACCGATGCAACAACAGGATTTAATACCACTTATATTTGGAAATGTAACAATACCATTATTGCTGGTGCAACTGCGAAAGCATTTACGCCTCCTACAGGTATGGTTCCAGGCACTTATGATTTTGAACGTTGGGTGAAAGACAATACGTGTCAATTGTCATTTATACAATCTGCTGGATTGTGGACGTTAGTTGTGTTAGAAGATTTTACGGCTGGCGAAATTTCGGTGGCAAATGACACGATTTGTGGTTTAGGAGCATCTAAAACAATTGGTAGCGTCATAGATGCTGCAGAAGGAGATAAAAATATTACGTATCGTTGGAAACAAGATGACGTGGTAATTGCATCAACCAATACCGCTACTTATACGCCTACCGAAACCGTTGCTGGTGAGTATGTATTTACACGCGAGGCGAAAGACAACAAGTGTAATGATTGGACAAAAGCTATAGGTGACTATCGTTTGGTGATTTATCCAATTTTTACAGCTGGTGAGATTGCTGCTACAAACGACACTGTTTGTGATGGCGTGGCTCCAAAATTAATTGCAAGTATTACGGATGCATCTATTGGGTATAATACAACTTATATTTGGAAATGTAACAATACCATTATTGGTGGTGCAACAGCTAAAGAATTCACACCTCCAACAGCGATGGATGCAGGAACTTATACGTATCAACGTTGGGTAACTAACGATAAATGCCAAAAAGGTGATACGATTCAATCAACTGGAGAATGGACTTTGGTGGTGTACGCACCATTTATCGTAGGTGAAATCGCTACTTTAGACACGCTATTGTGTGCTTCTGATGTTGTTCCTCAAATTACAGAAGTAACAGCTGCCACAGGTGGTGACACTAATATTCAATATCGTTGGTTGATGAACGGTACAGAAATAGTTGGTGCAACTGCGGCTACTTTGACGCCAGACGCAGCTACTTTAACGCCTAATGTTGGGTATGAATTTGTACGTCAAGTAAAAGATGGCAGATGTGCTGCTTGGACAAATTCTATCGGTAAAGTAACGATGACTATTTATGCACCATTTGATCCAGGTGCTGTGGTGGCTATGAATGACACGTTGTGTTTCACCGTTGCCGACGGTCTTTATAATATGCCTTTAGGTAATTTAACTAACGCTACGGGTGGTGATGGACAAATAGAGTACCGTTGGATAATGAGTTGTGATTGGCAAAAAGTGGTGGTTGATAATTCTGGCGAAACGCCTGTAACTACTTTGGTAGATACGACGAGTTATGCGCTAATCGGAAATGCTTCTGCTACAGAACTATATCCATTTGTGCGTGCAAATGTAGAAAATGCGCGTTTCCCAATGACGTTTACATTTATTCGTGAAGCAAAAGACACACTTTGCAGTGGTGGATGGCAAGCATCTACTGGCACAGTGCGTTACGTAATGTCCGATCATCGTGCTGCTCCTCGCAATATATATATATGTGAAGATGATTTTCCATACGATTACACATATACGTATTCGTATGATAGTCACACGGAAGTTGTGCGTTTCTTTGAAAATGGACAAACCTTTTTGATGAATGACTTCACCTCGTTTGGTTGTGATTATAAAGTAACGTTACGTGCTGTTTTGTGTAAAACTCCCGTAGTAGAGGTTACTCAAATTGCTCCAATTTGTGAAACTGAATCGACTCTGCAATTTGAAATCAAAGCCCTTGCAGGTATTCCTAATCAGTACAAATTAACGTTTGACGAGCGTGCAAAAGCACAAGGTTTTGTAGATGTTGATTATACCGCCATCCCATTAGATAGCGTGATTGTAATCACAAAACCTGCTACAGCTCATGCTGGAAATTACGAAGTCTATGTTCAATTCATCGATGCGCGTTCGCAATATGGTTGTGAAAGTACGATAGAGACATTGGTAATGCCTATTTCCTTGAATGGATACGTACATTCTAAATGGACCGATGTTATTTTTGTTGATAATTTAGGCACAAATGAACAATCATCTACGCTCGAAACCCTGAAATTTGTTTCCTACCAATGGTATCGTGATGGCGTAGAAATTCCAGGAGCTACCGAACAATTTTATGTGCAGTCGGGTGGATTAAGTGGTACTTATTCTGTGGTGTTAACCACGGCCGCAGGGCTTGTTTATACTTCGTGTGATACCACTTGTACATTGACTCAAAACGTTACGGATGTTTGCATTAAGGTTTACCCAGTTCCTGTTCGTCCACATGAAAGTATGGTGGTAGAGTTGCCGTTTGATGAATTACAATTAAGTGCGGGGCATTTAGATGTCTTTAATTCGCAAGGGATGAAGGTTTACCAAACGAATGAGGTAAGTGAATACACTTCAATGCCTTCAATGTCTATACAAGGCGTTTATTTGGTACGCTTTACCTCCACAAATGGTAAATACTATATTTCTAAATTCATTGTAGAATAACACACATCAGATTTAATATGAAAACAAAAATAATTTTATCCCTAACTATTACGGCTTTGAGCCTAACTCTGTTTGCTCAAGAGGCTGATTTCATTTTCGGAGCGCCAGATTCAGCGAGTAGTGTTGTTGTGACTACCGCGCCCGCAGAAACAACTGTTTCCAAATCACCGGTAGTTGATCCTTTTGCAATGGCTGAAGAAGAGGTTACCACTATAGAAACTACTGCTGATAGTTTTGATGCTGAAATGGCAGACACGCTAAAATCTGGTAAAAAAGAGCCTCGTCATCCTTTACGTAAGGGTTCTTATTTTCAATTTGGTGCTGGCGCTGGCGTTAGCGATTTGCTTTACACAGTGCAAGGAGGTAAGCAAACCTTTTTCTTTCCTTCTGGAACAGTAAATATTGGTTATTCTTACTTTTTCGTTCCGTGGATGGGTATTGGTACGGGCGCTTATTTTAG
This sequence comes from Paludibacteraceae bacterium, assembly GCA_035270405.1. GTDB lineage: Bacteria > Bacteroidota > Bacteroidia > Bacteroidales > Paludibacteraceae > W0P28-013. The sequence continues at coordinate 3,039 of DATFIF010000101.1, forward strand.
CAATTATGGCTCTGTAGCGACACTCAACGGTGAGTATGTATGGGATGGTGAAACCGATTCTGATGGCGATAGTTATAATCACCATGTGAAAATGGATAATTGGACAGAACGTCAAATAACCTACATGGTAGAAGTTCCGTTAGCGTTTCAATTTCAACATAATTTCAATGGAAGATCTGGCATTTATGCCGCTATTGGAGCAAAAGTAGGATTTCCAATTTATTCTGATTACCGTGTAACTGCAGGCTCAATGACGCATACGGGTTATTATCCAGCGTGGGATTTGACGTTGCATGATACGCACGAATTTTATACCGAAGAAAATCAAGGTCAGAACGGAACATTTGCAAATCCGTTATATAGCTATAAAGCCTTTATGGAATTTGGCGCCTTGTTTCAAATAGGTAAACGCACCGATTTGTTTGTTGGTATCTATGCTAATTATGGTTTTAATAATATAGAACCTGTAGCAGAAGCTGATAAAACTCAACTTGGTTTTCGGAATACCGACCATCAATTTATGCAGCCTTACAATGGTTTGATTGGTACGGACAAAGTAAGTGGATTTAATGCGCTTTCGGGTGGTATTAAACTTGGTTTTAATGTCTATATGGGTCGTCTTACTCCAAAAGAGAAAAAAGTAAAAGAGAAAATAGTGTATGTTTATGACACCTTAATTGTTAAAGATACGTTAGTGTTGCGTGATACGATTAGGATTACGCAAGGGAAACGAGATTCTATTGCTAAAGCCTCGGTTGTACTCGAACAAGAGTTGTCGACATCGGTTATCTATTTTGCATTTGATAAATTTGATCCAATACTTCAACCAGCAGATATTCTCGACAAAGTAGCAGCTGTATTGGTGGCTCATCCAGATTTTGGAGTTACTGTCAATGGACATGCTTGTAAAACAGGATCAGACGAATATAATCAACGTTTAGCTATGCAACGTGCCGAAGCCGTTGCCAAATTGTTGAAGGCAAAAGGCGTAAAAGATTCTCAAATACAACTTGCCTCTTTTGGTGCCAATCGTCCATTCCGTTATAATGAACTATCTCATCAAATTTCGAAAGATCGTCGTGTGGAAATTGTACCTATTGGTTATGTACCACCAACTCCACCTCAATCACAGGTTGAAGTCGTGTCAACTTCACAAAATAAAGACCAATTCACACCAGTTGCTTCAGCTAATCGTGTTTTTCCTACGGTCTATCTTGAAGGAGTTGGCGAAGTGCCAGTCTACTTGAAATATACCGAATTTATTGGTGAAGAAGATGTAAAGAAAGGAGTCTATTTGGCACAAATTTCTCGTAAATGGTATAGTGGTGAACAAGCTTTCTGGGTTTATATTTACGAAGCTAATATGTTCCAAATTGAAGATCCTAATAATGTGGAGCCAGGTATTACATTGATGATACCAAAATTAGCTCCAGAGTTAATTGATCCAAAGAACAAAGAAGCAATTGATAAAGCTAATGCTTTAAAAGAGATTTATTTGAAGAAATAACTAGTGTATATGAAGAATATCAATAGGTTTAAGAGCCTACTATTATGTGGTGTGCTACTGCTTGGCGGTGGCACACTTCATGCTTGTATTATCAAAAGTAAAGCTCCTGAATGGGCAGTCAATCAGGTGTCAGATCCGAATTATTACGTTGGAATTGGCTACGCGCCAAAAGTCAAAAAATCTACGGCACATTATGAGTTAGCTGCTCAGGCGGCCTTAAATGATTTGGCGTCTGAAATTTCAGTGACTATTTCGGCTTCAACTTTGATGATTACCATTGAAGACAATAAACAATTGAAAGATGATTTCACATCGATTATTCGAGCACGTGCTCAAAAGGATATTGAAGGTTACGAAAAAGTAGCTTCCTTCGAAGATCGGAAAGGTTATTGGGTTTATTACCGCTTGTCTAAAGCGCAATATGCGGCCACGCAAGCACGTAAGCGTCGCGTGGCGGTGACTGCTGCAACAACTATTTTTGTAACCGCTCAGGAATTTGAACAGAAGATGGATTATAAAGCCGCCATCATTCAGTATGCAAAAGCCTTGGATGCGGTAAAAGCTTATTTGAACGAACAAATTTTTGTCACCATAGATGGCGTAGAGGTCAATCTTACGCAAACAGCTTATCGACGATCGTATGAGTTGCTCAATGGTTTGGTTTTGAAAAAAGAACGAGCTGATGTGACCTGTAAAATGGGAGAAGTGATTCCAGAATCTGATTTGGTATGTTCTTTGCAAACAAAAGATGGAACGCCTATTGCCAATTTTCCTGTTATGATTACATACACTGAGCGCTCTTTGCAAAATGATTGCAAAATGACTGATAATAAAGGTAAAGCCAGTTTTATATTACCAACAGTACGTTCGAAAAAAAATAGAGAAACCGTTACTTTTGCGTTAGATGTAAACAGTTTATTATTGGAGTCAGCTGTTGATTTTGCCATACGTCGATGGCTCGCGCAAACGCCTGTTCAGCTCGTAACCATGCAAGTATATGTGGTTAAACCCTCTATTTTTGTCGAATCGAATGAACAGAATTTGTCAAAACCGGTGAGACAGTTAACGGTAGGTCCGATGTTTGAACATCTATTCTTAAATGCGGGCTATTTTATAGCCACTAATCGTGCGACAGCCGATTACGTATTAAAAATAACTACGAATACCACTGCAAAATCACATGCTAATGGGCTGTATTCCACTGCTTTGAATGGACAAATTCAACTTTATTATAAAGAGATTTTCATCTATGATAGATTTTTAAATAATATATCAGGTACTCAGTTGGATTATTTCAAAGCGGGTTTGAGTGCCTACGAAGAAGCTGTTCGTCAAATAGAAATTCGTTATTTCCGTGAATTTGAGGCGGCCATTGTAAAACAATAAAGAAATTATGAAGCGATTACTCATTTTAATGACTACTAGCATACTTGTTATGCTCTTGCTTTCAGCTTGTGCGTACAAAAAATACGCTAAAGAGGCATCTAAGTACGAAACTGCAGGCTTGTATGAACTTGCTGTGAAAAAATATATTAGTTCGCTTGTAAAAAAACCTGAATATATTGACTCACGCATTGGACTTCTACGTGTTTCTACGCGCTATGCGGAACAGTTATCTGAAAAAATCGAACAATCTTATGCTGTTTTGGATGATGATGCCGTAGTGTCCTATTATTTGAAATTAAAAGATTTGCGCAGTAGTGTGGATAGATTCCGAATTGATCTTCCACTAGACAATCGTGTTGAGGGGCAATTTAAAGAGGCAAAATCACGTTTTTTGTATGATAAATACCGTCAAGCGGAGACGTTGTTGGATCAGGAAAAATT